>RFHI01000042.1 GCA_003696425.1 Candidatus Dadabacteria bacterium
AGGACTACCTTAAGGGATTTAAAAGTAGTTCAGACTCCATCCAATTTCTTGCTGATGTTTTTTACTCATCGTTAATTTTTTTTGTACTACCTGTTTTACTTGTGCCCATCTTTTCATTTGTTTGGGGAGTGTTTCAAACTGGCTTTTTAGTTGATTTTTCACTGTCCGCGTTTTTGCCTGAGAGACTGTGGCCTGTTGGAAGAGCCGAAAGAGTACAACTGTCTGTGTCAATTTTTAAATTTATTTTAGGAGCTATGGCTGCCTGTGCCGTTGAATTAATCGTATTATATCTTTTGTTTACACCGTTTTCTTCGGTCTATGCGCTTGAGCGGGGCAAGCTTGTGGGGCGTGTTCTGGAAACTCTGTTTAACGCACTAATTGTGTTACTCGCAGTGGCAGCGCTGCTCATGTTTTTTTCCTGGCTACTTGAAAAATTTCTTTTCAGGTGGCGTCACCGTATGAGTAGAGAGGAGCTTGAGAATCGGCCGAGATAAGAGACAAAGAGTTTGCTGGAAATCGAAATTTTGTGGTTGGTTATGTTTGTGCTGAAAAGTTATATTTTACCTGTCACCTCTGTAAGAAAGGGGCCTTGGCTGCCAGAGCTTTTCTATATCGAAACAGGAGTAATTTTATGTTAACTTAGTTGTGTGGGTATATTAAGCTAATAAGATGGCCGCTTATAAAAAAAAATTACATTTATCTGCGCCCGACGCATTTTCTCTTTTCCCGCACGTTGTGCTTTTGCCGGTTTGTGGGGATGTTGGCAAGCTTGCTGGCTATACATCTGCACTATATGCACGTTATGAAAAAGTAGCAGCAATTCGCAAAGAAGTCGGAGAGGAGGTAGACAGGCGACAGTTTCACAAATTGGAGGCGGAGCATGCCATGTTAAAACAGGTATTGGACTGGCTAAAAATAAAACCTGAAAATGAGGGGGTATAATTGGAACTCACTCGCAGGAGATTACCATCTGAAGTATTAAAGGGAGGGTATTCTGACGAAGAGGTAGATAATATCTATGAGTTAGGGAGGTTTTTTCTGGAAAATGGCGATTTGCATAAAGCCGAAACAATTATGCATGGTCTTACAGAGGTTGTTCCTGATTATTGGCCAGCCTGGCTGGGAATGGCCTGTGTGCATATTTCAAATGGCCGTACGGAGGAGGCGGTTTCAGCAGCGCGCAGAGTTCTGGAACTCGACCGCGGCAATGCTGTTGCTCTGATATATCTGGCTGCCTCTCTGATGACGTTAGGGGATTACAATTCTGCTGGAACCTACCTGGGTGAGCTTGGCGAAAAGATAGAGGCTGGTGCAGTTGATGATCCCAAAATTCTTCGCCTTTATCGTGCGCAACTGGCACGCTTTCAGAGCCGTTAATAATATCGAAAAGAACGGTAGATGAAGAAGTGCTCGCTTGCTAGGCAACACTGTATGCAGTTGATGCAAGCAATGGTTTTAAGATGCTGTTCGCCGGACCAGTAAAAGTATGCGATCTGTGCGCCCTTTTGTTATATCATGAATCGGTTGGTAACGGTAAAGAATCTTCCAGTTATGGCCTGCGACTCTTTTCAAGAGTGATTTTCTGACAAGTATCAAAGTACCAGGTCCTGCAGGAAGCTCTTCAGCCGCTGATGCAATTTTTACCGGACGGTTCAGGTAATAAAGAATCGGGTCAAAAAATTCATCGCGCGGATGTTTATACAGATATATGGGGCTTTGTCCGGCCAGTCGATTTATTTGGCTGGCAGCGCTACGGAAATCCTTGAAGGAATTCTTTATGCCCAGGCCGCCTGTGAGCATGCAAAAGCCAGCAATAATAATTAATCCTGCAGCGCGAATTTTAATGGCCAGGCTGCCGCTATAATAACGGGCGCTGACAAGCCAGAGGGTTGCTATAGCAAAGACAAGCATAAACTCAATTTTTACAACGTTTTTATTTATCCACTCTAAGGCCACGATTTGCTCTAATATGTTCGAATACTGGTGCCAGCGTAGCGCCTCTATTAAGAGTAACAGCAGAGCAGCATAAAACAGGTAGTGCCTGCCGAGATGTGTTAAAAACTTATTTGCAGCATTAACGAAGCAGTTTTTAAGTGGGCTGTACATGCGGTAAAGGTGTGTTGATACCGCAATAGCAATCGCCGGATATACAGGCAAAAGATAACAGTGCCTTTTACCGTCAGCGAGAGAGAAAAATAAAAGACCGCCAACAAACCAGATGATAGCTGCCGTTTCTATGGTATCATAAGTGCTTGAAGCCAGACGCGGATCGTTGCTTTCCCCAGGCAGCATGCGTCTTAAGATTATCCAGAACATAATAATTGACCAGGGAAAGCCACGGGTAATTAGCGAGGGCAGGTAATACCAGAATGGCTTATGGTTACTGTAGGGTCCACCGATAAAGCGTTCGATGTTTTCCAGATAGAGCTGCTTTAAAAGAAAAGCCTGGCCACCTTGACTGTATGCTGCCAGATACCAGGGCAGCGTTATCAGTAAAAAACAGAAGTAGCCCCGATGGGGTTTGAGAAAAAAAAGAAGTGCGCGCTGATAGCCATATAGTACTGAAATAACTATAAAAAGTATAAGTAGAGGCAGTATTAGGCCGAGCGGCCCCTTAGTAAGTACGGCCAGTGCTGAACAAATACAAAAAAGCAAGAGCTTATCAGAGGGAATTATTTGTGCTGCTGCACCTTGCTTGTAGTCCAAAACCGACGGCAGAGCTGCGGCAAGTGCACCTGTTATAAAAAAAGCAAAGAGCATATCAACCTGTGCGCTGGCAGACAGCCTCAGGAAAATGTAGCTTGATGCAAGAATAAATACCGCTAACAGGGAAGTAGTGTATTGTGCGGTCACGGTAAGCATACACTTTTTCGCAAATTCGAGTGTCAGCCGTCCGGTTACAAATAACATCAGGGCGGCAGCAAGCAGAGAAACTGCTCGACCCACAAACTCGTTAATGTTGCCGACCAATAGGCCTAATAGCGCTGTGACCCAGTGATATAGCGGAGGTTTTGAAGGGATCAGCCCATTTCTTAATGGCAAGATATACTCGCATGAGCTGTAGACGGCTCTGGCTACCTGCAGTTCACGTGCTTCAGTCGAGCTTCCAACCTGATAAGTAGATAAAAATGGCAGTAGACAAATAAAGAAAACGAGTGAAAGTACTGAAACAGGGGGTTTGTTCAAAAACAGCACTTGCTAGTCGTTTACTCTGAAAGTGTTGCTTGAAGTGTTAGTGAGCCGAAAAATTATCGGAATAGGTCCTTTATGACCAGCCGCCAAAAATCATGCTCAATACCATAGCACCGGCGAACAAAAAGGCAGCAATTTCAAAAATACTCATAGTCTTCTTACCTCCTGCGGTATAAATACCCCGGTTGCTGCCGACATCAAACGGCATTCTTAAGTAACCTATTGTATATGTTGTTATACTATGAAAGTAAAGACCGGGCTAGCAGCTATCTGTCGGGGCTAACGCTTTGATATGACGTATCTATTATAAAGTAAAAAATAGACCGGGCCGTTAGGTTTAACGCCTATCGGCCCGGGCATTTTCCCCGTTTTCGGATGTTGATCGGCTACGCTGCCTCTTTAACCCTTACACAGGTATCAGAGTTAGCGACCTTACGAATTCTGGGTCTGCGACGATAGACCCGTTTATCGTTTTTGGGTGTTTTACGTGTAGTTGATCGTTGCCTGTCTCCCTCGAGCCCGGTCAGTCTGTTCATTTCCTCGTTCAGTGTGTCAAGAGCTTTTTTCTTGACGCGCGAAATGTGGCAACGGCTGTAGCCAAGTGATTTGGCTACTTCCATAAGCGGCTCTTCTCCAAGGTAAATTCGCTTGATGACCTCCCGCTCAAGCGAATCAAGCTGTTCGCAGGCTTCAAGACTTAAGTTAATTAATTGCTTCCTGAATAAAACCTCATCAGGCAAAATTGAATCTCTGTTACAGAGTGCCTCTGCTACTTCAATAGCACTGACGCCACGTGCATTGAGTAACTTAAAAGATTCAGTTTCTCTGGCTGCACGTGTCTCAATTTCTCCATCTGTCACTGGAATAGTGTTAGCATTAGCAGCTGTTGAAATTGCACGGATCAGATTGCCGCGCAGATGATAATACATAAAGGTGATAAAGCTTGCTCCCTTGCTGGGCTTAAATCTGATAACAGCCTCGCAAAGAGATAAATCTACTATGCTGTCTACCTCCTGCAGGTCCAGACGTGCGTGCCATTTGCGTAAAATACTGCGTGCCAGTTTACGGGCTTTGATTCTGTAGGTGATAACAAGCTGTTCCCGCTGAGCATCAGTTAGTTGATCTTTTTTGCTTCGTTTTGTAGCAGAAAAAAGGTCAACAATTTTGCCCTCGGCTTTTTTAGCGGCTCTGCGAGTTGAAGAGCGTTTGTTTTTATGTTTGTTGCTTGGTTTTTTTGAGCGTAAAGAGGTCTTTTTAGAAGCAGGCAGTGCAGACATATAATCCATCCTTCCTAAAAACCGAGAGACTTTTGTAAAATGCTTAGTCCCTTCAGCTAGTTAACCGACTGACAAAATTTGTCAGTCATAAGACATTCATACTCTTATCCTTTAAAGGGTGGTGTTCGCTTCTAAATATCTATAACCATCTGAAAATACAGCGCATTTGTTGGGTTTCTGACGTTTTTTGGCACTGTTCCGAAAACTAGCTGAGATATAATCTATTGATATCAGGGGAAAAATTTTAAAATACAGAAACCACTGATATTATCCGAATCTTAAGTATGTAATTACTTGTTCAAGCCCCTTTTTTCTGGTCTGTTAAGGCATGCTGATAAGAATAGATTTTAGTTTTAGGTAGAGAGGATTTACTTTGGTTGAAGGTGGCTCAGAATACACAACTCTTAGTGAAGAAGAAGCCAACCGGCTGGTACTGGAACACCAGGGCTGGGCAGAGAGCATAGCCAAGTCGGTAGCTCGTGCCTGGAATATGGATTGGCGGCTTGATGGCCTGGACGGAGCGGCTATGGAAGCGCTGATTTTCTGTTCAAGACGATTTCAACCCGAGCGGGGCGTACCTTTTAGAGGCTATGCCCGTAAAAGAATCCATGAGGCCTCAACGGAGGCCGCCCGACGTTCAAGAGGCTGGCGGCGAGGATCATCTGCAACCCGTCGTGCACGGGAGATTTCAGCTGAAATGCTGAATATGTATCCGGAGTTGCGTTCAGGACGGCTGCCGTATCCGGATGAGAGTAGTGGCTACGGTGAGGATAATGTCCGCTCTGCAGTAAGACAGTTACTGGTTGGGGCTACACTTATCTCGGCGCGTCAGGCCATAACAGAGAGCTCTCCGGAAGAGGCCATGGACTATAAAAAATTAGTTGAAATCATGGCTAAAATGGAACCGGTTCATCAGCTGATCTTATGGAAGGTTTATTGGGAGGGAAGCTCGATGCGTTCTGTCGCAACAGAGTGGAATACTGATGAACTGAATGTAATTCGCGAACACCAGGTTCTGCTTACCTATCTTCAAAAAACTCTTTCAAAGGGCAGCCCGCCAAATAAGAAGCTGAAGGTCAGACCAGGTTTAAAAGATGTAGCAATTAAGTTAAAGAAGTCAGGATCAGAGGGGCCATTTAGTGCGCTCGTTTCAAAAGGTGAGAGTCATGGCTAAAGATGATAAGACTGTTGGTGGTGTAACGTCAACGAAAGGGACGCGTGGTGTTAAGGGCACAGAAGCAGTTTCGGAAGTAGAGCGTGTTAAAAAGACAGAAGAGGTTGGCCGTGTTGGTAAAGTTGGAGCTGCGGGCAAACGTCGCCCGACCCGTACAATGTCGTCAGCAGAACGTGAAGAGCTTTTTAGAATAATCAATGAAGAAGCCGACAAAATGTTTGCGGACAGCCCGATCCCGCCGGAAGAGAGGGAGGCAGTGAAAAATGCAGTCAAAATGGCCGTAGACGCCGGATTGATACCGGAGGACGAAAGCGATTAGGCTGGAAGTAGTCCTTTCAGCCGGGACTGTTAGCTTAACCCGAATTTTTCACGAGAAATTTTAGTAGATCCAGATTATCCGCCTAATTTATTGGGAAAAAGATCGGTATTGCGGGCCACAGTTTTACTACCATTAGTAGTCCTACTACGAGGCGCAATTTTGGCCGATCTTGAATGAAAAAATGCTCGCCATACTCCAAGTATTCCTGCGCTTTTTTTAATCCAACCTCGGCTCAAAATTGCGCCTCTCGTTACGGATTCTCATGAAAAATGCGGGTTAAATGTGTAGATAGAACCTTTGCGTCTCCTATCGGGGACGAATCATTTGAAAGGTAGAAAGATTATGAGACCCTTCGGAAAGATTTGTTCGCCGTTTACCCTATAGAGCTGACAGTCCCTTTTAGTCGTTAAGCTCGGGTGTATTTTACAGCGCTTCCTTAACCCAGTTAATCATTTGATATTTAACAGTTTTTTTAGGTTTCCCCGGCTTTTTACCGTCCTTTTGAAGATAAGTAGATCCATTAAAGATAAATAGCGCTTGTGACGATCTTAATAAAGGTTAGAGCTGAATCTAACCCGCTACAGTTTTTATAGATTTAAACCAGCATAATGAAGAAGAAATCCGGCTCACGGGTCACCCAGATTATGAACCGTCCCCCGACTGCTTCTCAGGGCTCGGGTGACAGTGTTGCTTCTATTATGCGCATGGTGCAAAACGGGGATGAGGCCCGACGAGTGTTTATGGCGATCTGTGAATGCGCTGTTAATACTCCTGGTATAAAAGGTGCTGCAATTTATCTCCCCGGTGAGAAAACCAGCGGTCAGCGAGAACTGGTTGCCCGTTATGGTGACATCAAACCACTTGAAGATCAGCACGATCAGATAGCCAAGAGCGACAAAATCGCATTTCAGTTTCTAGCTGACAGGCGGCAGAATAGTCAGGCTGGAGATCAGCAATACATCGATATAATCTGTTTGGGAGCTGCCATAGGAGTACTTGCAGTATCAGCACCGGAAGGAATTAGTGACGAGGCATATCATAAACTGAAAATGCTGGCTCATCACACCAGTGTTGTTTTTGAGAGGCAGCGTCTTTCAAATACACTTCAGCACTTTCTTGACCGGCTAGAGGTGTTAAATGAATTAAATCAGTTAATAGCAAGTAACGTTGGACTGCAGAGAATTTTAAAAAGTCTGGCACGTGAAAGTGCTTTTCGTTTTGCTTCTGATGTGGCACTAACTTTTTTACTTAATGAGGAACAGAATGCTCTTAATGTAAAGGGCGGCTATGGTTGTGCTCCCCATCTGGTTCCAAAGGAGATTAGTCTGCAAACAGGCACACTAGCCCAGGTTATGCGCCTGGGAGGACATATCTCAATTAAAAACCTGACTAATCACAGTGAACACGGCTTGGATTTTTTAGAGGAGTTAGGTATCAAATCAGTTGACGCCTGTTGTCTTGAGGTGCGTGGGGAATCGCTGGGGGCTATTCTCATAGGATATAGACGTGAGTATGAGCTTCCTGCTAATGATCTTACCCGCTTTGAAGAGTTCTGCCAGGGCGCAGCAGTTGCAATTGCAAATGCCCGCACACAGGAACGTATTACAGCATATACGGAGCGTTTGGAGGAGCTGGTAGAGTCGCGCACTGCTGATCTTGCTGTTCAAACCGCACGCGCTGAAGAAGCAAACAGGGCAAAGTCCCAGTTTCTGGCAAACATGAGTCACGAACTGCGAACACCGCTCACAGCAATTGTAGGATACGGTAGCGTACTTGCTGATGGAGTTTTTGGACCACTAAACGAAAAGCAGATAGATGCGTTAAATGCTATTACGCGTTCAAGCGATCATCTTAAAAAGCTTATTGATGACGTACTGAATCTGGCCCGTATTGAATCCGGCAAAGAAGTTGCTGAGCCGGAAAGTATTATTCTGAAGGACATTCTGGTGCAGTCTCATAAACTGATGCAGCAGACGGCGATTGGCAAACAGGTTGAATTAGCACCGCTTGAAATTGATTCTGAGGTTATGGAGGCAGCTATTTATGCTGATCCCAAGCATATGCATCAAGTCGTAATTAACCTGATGTCCAATGCTGTAAAATACACTCCCGCCGGGGGCAAAGTGAGTGTTTCGGCTGAAATTGTCGGTGACATGGCTAAGATTAGTATTATAGATACCGGTGTTGGCATACCACCCCATAAGCTTAAGAAGCTTTTTGAAAGATTTGAACGTGGCGAAGACACCTATAGTAAAAGTCAGGAAGGTACTGGAATAGGATTGAACCTTACTCGCAAACTGGTTGAGTTAAATGGAGGTCGAATTGGTGTAGCAAGTGAAGTTGGTAAAGGCTCTACTTTTTGGATAATGATTCCGTTGGCACAGAAAGCAGCTAAAACGTTGGTTGCTACGGACAATGAATCGCAGACCTTTTCACAGGTGCGCCTTGATGGATTAAGCACACTGGTAGTTGACGACAACCGCGACACCTGTGATGTGCTGCGTCATATTCTGATTGCTGCCGGTGCTAGTGTCAAGGTGGCTCACTCTGTGAAAGAAGGCATTGGTGAGTTAGAGAAGGAGCTGCCGGATATAGTGCTGACTGATCTTGCAATGCCGGGAGAGAGCGGTTTGTCCCTTATAGAACACATCAGGAATTCAGAGAGTAAAGAGAAAGAGCTGCCAATTATTGTATTAAGTGCCTGCGCCTTTCAGAGTGACCGTGAGGCTGTATTTGAAGCAGGTGCATCAATGTTTATTCCTAAACCTTTTAAACCGGCAGAGGTGGTGGCCAAAGTCCGCGACCTTACGCTTAATCGTGCTATGCAGGAGGGGGGCTGATTTAGATGTCAGATACTTCTACATCATCGTCTGACACTCTCAGCAGAGGTATCACCTCGGATGAGTTTGTTGAGAAACTTCGCCGTGCACTCAAGCGGGATGGGGATTTCCCGGCCAGTGCCAGAATTGTCGCCGAGTTAAGGCAGCTGGTATCGGATCCAAAGACAACTGCCAACCAGATTACTGAAGTTATTCTAAAGGAGCCTTCACTTGGTACTAGAGTCTTACATCTGGTCAACAGCTCTTTTTATCGCCGGGCAAAACCAATAATGACAGTAAGCCAGGCTGTAATTCAGATTGGTATGCGTCCTCTGGCAGAGCTCTGTGCAGGCCTGGTATTGCTTCAAAAATTTGTGCCGGCCGCCAGAAGAGGGGGAGCATTTGCTACCTGCTTACAGAAAACTATCTTAACGTCACTTTTATCCAGCTCACTTTCAAAAGAGCTGGGACCGACTGTGCGATCGGGGACCAACAAAAACGATGAAACAGGTTATCTGGCCGGCTCGTTTTACGAACTTGGCACTTTGCTTTTGGCTTTTTATTTTCCGCAGGTTTACGAGACCGCCATTAAGCGGGCGGATGCTAAAGGGCAGGATCTTTCTCAGAGCATCAAAGAAATAACCGGACTTAGTCCAGTAGATCTTAGCATTGAAGTTATTGACGCTCTTGATCTGCCGGATTTTTATAAAGACGTCATCAGAGCTTCGGATCAAATATCCAATGGTGTTGATTCACCGGAAATGGGTATAAAGAGCGAGGCAGTAAAAATCGGCAAAGCCTTATATGCTGCCCAGCAGATCTCTGATGTTGTTGTGCATGCAAAAAACAGAAAAGAATTAGAAGATGTTATAGAATCGTTAAGCGATAAGCTTGAGCTTGATGTTGTTGAAATTGATCAAATCGTAGGCAGTTTGCCTACGGTATTTAAAGATCACTGTCACTCGATTGATCTGGATCTGCCAGCGCTGCCAGAGTTTGTGAGCGCAATGTCACAGTCACATGAAACAGAGGGTGACGATAAAGGGCAGCAACGTGATGAGGAGGTATTCGGCGCATTTCTAGATGAGATTAGAGAAGCAGTTGAGAATAAAGAGCCAACTGCTTCGATAATTACGACGGTGATGGAAACTCTGGCATGGAGTCTGGGATTCGACCGGGTACTGTTGTTACTTGTTACCCCAAACCGTAAACAGCTGGCAGGGCGAATGTTGTTGGGGCAGGTTAGTGACTTTGATCCGCGCAGCTTTAAGCGGCCACTCGGCACTGATGCTTCGCCATATGCTCCAGATGCTCAGGCTTTCCAGGAAAACAGGCCGGTATTTAATGGTGATCCGCTCTTTGATGACGGCTGGCCTATTGCGGTTCTGCCGATTGGTTTCGGACAACGCGCAATTGGGGTAATATATTGTGACCGGGTTAATTGTGCCCAGGTAGAGCTTAGTAGCCGTGAACAGGCAGCAATAGGCATATTAGCAGAGTTACTTGACAGGTCTGTGGGAGTGCATTCTTCATTCTGAGGGGAATATTATGGGGAAAAGAATACTGGTAGTTGATGATGATCCAATGATTAGAGCTCTGGTAGAATCAATGCTTCAAGCCGAGGGGCATGAAGTCGTATTAGCTGAAGATGGCAAACAGGGAGTTGAGATTCTTGATAACGAGCCGCGACCTGTCAATTTCGATGTTATAATTCTTGATGTGGTAATGCCAGGCATGAACGGGCTGGATGTTGCAACTCGCCTTAAACTCCATCCGCACACCCAGTCGATCCCGATACTGATGCTAACCGGCGAAGACAAAGCTGAAGATATTATGTCTGGTTATAGCGTAGGAGCAGATTACTATATTACTAAACCATTTACGCGTCAGCAGCTCCTTTTTGGCCTAAATCTGGTGCTTGAAGGAGAGGGGGACAGTTAAATCAGTTTTTTGCTTAAGATTTCCAGCTAAGCTAAAATATATGCGTCGAGCTTCAGCGACCCACCCTGCTGTTTTTGTCGGCCGGTTTCTTTTAGCTTTGGTTTTCCGCATATTTTAGTTGAGTTGATTTTAGTTTCCGTAAGAGGAGCAGTTATGCTGTCCGGATCTCAGGGGAATATGGATCTGCTTGATCTTATTATGATAATGTATCGTCCAGAAGTTTACAGGGCTGTATTACTGGCCACTTTTGTGATTGCGCTGATTCGTTGATGGCGGCCAGCTGCCTTGTGCCGGAGCCTGTATTGCCTACGGCACAGATTTCTTAGTTATACAATTTCAGAGTCCTTTTAGTAGCCTTTATAACGAAATATCCACCTGTTGCATCTGCAGTTACTCTGTAGAATAGTTAAGTTATGAATGAGTGGTTAATGCTACAGCAGGGCACGGTAATTTATGTTGCCCTTTTTGCTCTCCTGATGGGGGGTGCGGTGGGTTTGCCCGTGCCGGAGGATATCCCCTTAATCATAGGTGGAGTTTTAGCTCATCGCGGTTCAGCCAGAACTGAAATAGTTTTTCTTGTTTGTTACTTTGGAATAGTTTTAGGGGATCTGGTGGTTTATTCTCTCGGCAGATATTTTGGACCGACGCTTTTAAAGAAGCCCTGGTTTGAAAAGAGGCTTACTCCTTCCCGTTTGAGGCGTGTAAAATTCAATATAGAAAGACGCAGTCTCCTTATGATTTTTATTGCCAGGCATCTTTTTTATATGCGCTCAGCTACCTTTCTTATGTGTGGCGCGGTTAAAATGAAAGTTCAACGCTTTGTATTGGCGGATGCCACGGCTGCCCTTATAAGTGTACCGCTGATGCTGGGGATTGGATACTTCGCTTCAGAACAGCTTGATGTTGTTTTTCGATGGATTAATCAGGCAAAAGAGGTGTCGCTACTGGTTGGTCTGGCGCTGGTTATTATGATTTGCCTGGTATATTTTACTAGAAAGAAAAAACGTCCTACCACCCAATCAGCGAGCAGTCAGCAGCTGGACTAAAACCTAATGTACACTGCTTTCATTACTCAGTAGCAGGTCTCTTAAGGCCAGACCAACTGCTTCACGTATATCCTGAGCACGCGTTTCAATCGGGCCTGCTGGAGATTGAATCACTGTTTTATAGCACATCGAAGCCTCTGACAGCTCAAGGCCCAGGTGAAATATTATAGCCTGCCTGATTTCAAACTGGGTAACCATCTGCTCGACTGTTGGCAACCACAGATAAGTTTCCCTTAACTCGTCCGGGGTCATGCCCTGTGGATCGACCAGGATAGAGACTTTGTCATAATTTTTTCGTGGAGAAACCTCATCTCCAATTTCTGGCCGCCAGACAAGCCCGGCAATTTCAAGCTCCTCAGCAATATTGATAAAACCAGGATAAGACATAAGCTACCAGCTTTAAAGATATAGTAACTTACTAATCTACCACTCTCTTCTTATATAATGTTATATCGGCAAACTGACAATACGGCTCAAGTTTAGCGGGGTTAAGCCATAACCCCCTTATTTATATAGATGCAACCACCTGAAAAGGCGACTGTATTATCAGCTCTCAGGTCGAATGATTATTCATGCAGTAGTTTAGTGGGTCTGTTCAGCCTCGTTTTCAAGCCCTTCCGGCGAATGGCCATTAACTCTGACACTGCTGCTGTCGCTGGTGTCTTCCTTTACTTCATGGTTTTCCTTACTGACTACTGTAGCATCCTTTTCAGACGGAGCAATCTGCCATATTATAAAAGCCGCCAGCACGCTCAAAGCGCAAATGGCTGCAATCAGCTTAAACGCCAGTACCAGTAATACTCCACCTATAAGTCCAAGAACTGCAGCCATTTCACCGTTTTCCTGGACCCAAATTCTAAAATCAGTCCAGCCGCTTTTTAGCAGGTTCTGCCATTCTTCTTTGGTACGGGTTTTAATGGTTTCTATAGGATTCATATGCAGCCCCCGAGTTAAGTTTTTAAAATTGTATCACACATTACATACCTCAGTCTAACTGCCTTGAATAATTATATTCTTACAACAAGTAGAAACTCCTTTTCCTCTATCGGCTGATATAAGCACTTTCCTTTAAATTTCAAGTCTGTTCCCTTGCTGATGTTTAGTCGATTAAATATAGTTCGAATTGCCCGCTTTGGTGAGTGACCGTCGGGCTGTAAAGATCATAAGAAATTATCGGAGATAAAATTATGAAAAGGTTAATGATGTTTTTAGTTTTGATTCTATTTCCACTGACATCTTATGCTGCTGATCTGGAAAAAGGTAAAACCCTCTTTGAGCAGCGTTGCGCGTCGTGTCACGGCAATGAAGGCAAGGGAGATGGTCCTGCAGCCCAGGGGTTTCCTGCCAATATGAAACCGCGCAATCTGGCTGAAGGAAAATTTAAGGCCGCAACCGATGATGCCAAGTTCAAAGAGCTTCTTACAAAAGGTGGTGCCAGCCTGGGGCTTAGCCCGTTAATGCCCCCGCAGGCAGGCTTAAGCGATGATGATCTTAACAACATCATTGCCTTTGTGCATTCACTTAAAAAGTGAGCACAGATTCCAACAACAAAGAATCCAGGCTTTATGCCCGGCTTGGGGCATCAACATCAAAAAAAGGTGTGCTTGATGCTGCCGGGCATGGAGCTTTCAGAACTTTTTTTGCTGATGTAACAGAGGATGTCTGTGGTTCTGACCAGTACTATTCACTGCTTCATGCTGATGGAGCCGGCACTAAAGCTATAGCAGCCTATCTGGCTTTCAAGGAGACTGACGATCCTGTTTATTTTCGCAGCCTGGCGCAGGATTCACTGGTAATGAATCTTGATGATGTTGCCTGTGTAGGGGCATTTGAAAGCCTGCTTCTTTCAAATACAATCGGGCGCAATCGCCGCCTTATCCCCGATAACGTTATAAAAGAAATCATAGCAGGTTATCGTGATCTGGCATCTGTTCTTGCCAGATACGGAATTCAGATCGCAATTGGTGGTGGAGAAACGGCTGATCTTGGCGATCTGGTACGTACTATCGTTGTTGATTCAACTCTTTTTGCGAGAGTAAAAAGGGGTAAAGCTATCAGGACAGATGCGATTAAAGAGGGTGATGTAATTGTCGGGCTTTCCAGTACCGGCCAGGCTGTTTATGAAGACAAAGAGAACAGTGGCCTTGGCAGTAACGGCTATACGCTTGCAAGACACGCACTGATAAAATCAAGCTACCGTGATAAATATCCCGAGATTCAGGATCCCGGGCTTGACACTGAACTTTCATACAGGGGGAGTTTGGATTTGTTCGATCAACTGCCCGGTACAGATTTTACGGTTATTGAGGCACTGCTCTCGCCTACCAGAACGTATGCACCGGTAATAAAGAAGATCAGTGAAAGGTTAAACGATAAACTTCACGCTGCGATTCACTGTTCGGGTGGCGGGCAGACTAAAATTGCAGGATTTGGAAACAGAAAGCGGTACATTAAAGACGACCTTTTTGAGGTTCCGGCTGTCTGTAAGGCCATTCAGAATAGTCTCAATGTCCCCTGGCAGGAGATGTATACGGTCTTTAATATGGGGCATCGGATGGAGATTGTATGTCCGCAGTCAGCAGCTAAGGAGGTGATATCAATCTCAGAATCCTTTGAAATTGCGGCCAGGATTGTGGGTTATGTTGAAAAGAGCAGCACGGACAGAAACCAGCTTGTAATTAAGTCTCCACAGGGAGTTTTTGAGTATTAGCTGCGCGAGAGTGTGTCAGTTAAAATGCGGATTTCTGTTTAATTTTTTATCTACCAGTATTTTTCAACGTGCAGATTACCGGGTTCTTTCCTGGTGTGTTCCTTATATCCCAGCGGAGTAAGAAGTTTTTGCATATCAGCAATCATAGCCGGATTGCCGCACAGGAAAATATGGTCACAGGAAGGATCAGGTTTAATCAGAGCTTCTTCAAAAAATTTCTGCACATAACCGCGCTCTCCATGCCAGTTGGGATCTTTGCGGCTGATAACAGGATAATAACTAAAACTTTCCCGTTGCCTGGCAAGCTTTAACAATTCATCGCGGTATGCGAGGTCAGATGAATAGCGCACACCGTGAAGGAGAGTTATTTTTCTGCCTGCTGTCCAGGTACTTTGTGTGCGCAGCATTGATATATATGGGGCAATTCCAGTGCCGGTTGAGACAAGAATAAGATTGTGATTATCAGGCACAGGGGTGAGCACGAATGTGCCAGTAATTTTTTTTGCCATCCAGAGCCTGTCTCCTTCCTGAAGCAAGGCAAGCCTAGAGGTAAGTAGTCCTTCGGGTAGAACTGCAATATAGAATTCAAGCCAGTCAAGATTCTCCGGTGATGATCCTATTGAATAAGCACGCTTAATCAGCCGGTCGGGTTTGGGAGGGTTCTTTTCCTCCGGAAAATTGTCAGGCCTCGGTGCAGAACCCGGAAGCCCCAGTGCTACATACTGCCCGGGTAAAAAGGGCTTTAACGGCTCGTCCGGTTTGATATGCAAAATTAAAAGCTCTTTTGTAATCTCAATTCTTTTAATAAGAGTTGCATTCAACATGTAATATGCTTAGCATTTACAAGAAAAAATCGCGAGAGATTGTCTCGATGCAGAAGGGCCTATGCAGGTTGTACTGGTTTCCCCACAAATCCCTCAAAACACAGGCTCAATTGCCCGCAGCTGTGCTGCTACAGGCACGCCGTTACATTTAATTGAGCCGCTTGGCTTTGAAATTACTGAAAAAGCAGTAAGGCGTGCCGGGCTTGATTATTGGCCTTATGTTGAGCTGCATTGTCACAGTAGCTGGGAGGAATATCTGCAGGAGGCTTCACCGGAGAGGCTATGGATTTTCTCAAAGTTTGGAAAAAGAATTTATTATGACGCTGATTTTAAGCCGCAGGATGCACTCGTATTTGGAAGCGAGACAAAGGGGGTGGGGAAGGAGTTTTTGTCAGCATTTCCGGAAGAACAGATCCTTAGGATTCCAATCGATCGAAGTGAAGTGCGCAGTCTTAATTTAAGTAATGCAGTCAGCATTGCCCTTTATGAAGCCAGGCGTCAGATAGCTGTGGGCTAGGCTGGTTGTACAGAGGAACTTATCTCTTTGAAGAGGCGTTCGAGTGCTTTGATTCGGTGTGTTTTTACCGGAATACCGCGCTCTTTCAGTTCAGCCAGAGTAAGCCCTGTGCCGTTTACAACAAAGACAGAATCGTAACCAAAGCCGCCACTGCCGCGCTCTTCCAGCGCAATGCTTCCCTCAAGCGTATCTGTTGCTGTAAGAAACTGATCGTCACTTAAAACAGCATAAATAAACGATACGTAACGGGCTCTTCTGTTCGTTTCATTTTTGAGTTCTTTAAGCAGTTTTTTTCTGTTAAGGGCTGCATTTTGCTCAGGCCCGGCGTAACGTGAAGAATACAGGCCCGGTGCGCCACCTAAAGCTTCAACTTCAAGGCCAGAGTCATCTCCAATTACGGGCAGCCTGCACCAGTTGTAGATGGCGCGGGCTTTAATTTCTGCATTTCCTGCAAAACTATCGGCTGTCTCCTGCGGATTGGGTGGAGCAGTAGTGATTTTTTTCAGAGCTGCTGCTTCTTTAGGCGATAGGATCTTTATCTTGTAGGGCTCAGCTGTTTTTTTAACTTCTGCAAGTTTTCCCGCGTTTTGTGTGGCAAAAATCAGCTCTTCTAAGTACATGCTTTTTTTGCGCTCCATTTAAAGCTGTCAGAAGTAACCAGCAAAACGATTAGAAATACAACAGCAACAGATAGCCAGCCCAGTGGTTCAGTAACAAGATAATAGCGTCTGCCGGGGCCGCTTAAAAATACCGCACCCGGCACAGTAGCCGTAAAATAATATATTCCTTTAACAGCCATAATCCAGCCTGCGTGCAGTCCGATTGAAAAGTAAATGTTTTTTGTGCGCTCAAGCGCAACACACAGCACAATCCCCACCAGCATAAGCCCGATAATGCCCTGCGGCACGCCTGCAAGGGTAAGCCGCTTTAAAACAACTCCCAGATATTCAAAACCAACAAACAGCGAATAGCCGGAGTAGGTGAAGGACTTATCCGGAGTAAGGAAGTGGACCACAGCATAAATAAAACTGGAGATTAAAAGAGCCGGTATCAGGGAGGATATCTCTTTTATCTTCTGATAAAGCAGCGCACGAAAAAAGCTCTCTTCAATCAGGGCAATAATAAAAGCAGCCGGGACAAGTTTTAATAGGCGGGAGTAATAATAAGCAGGTTCTTTTAGCTGCCAGGTAATTTTATCGCCTACCAGCAGGGAGGCAAAAAGCATAGCCGTGCCAAAAGAGATTAAAACGCCTGTGGTTATAAATGCTGCTGCTGACCTTTTGGAAGCAGCATTAAAAAATGGTTCAACTGATTTAAGATTAAGCTCTTTTCTTAGAAACCATATCAAGATTATGGCCACAAGCAGAATAACGCGATCAAAAACGCGAGAATACGGCCAGGGGGGCGCCGCGAACAAAAGTGTCAGAGCAGAATAGATAGGCGGAGTTATAATGCAGGAGATAAGAACTGATAATACGATAAGAATAATTAATGCACGAATCATAAGGTTAAGAAAACCTCTTCTCTGTGGAGTTTACAAAATCAGTTAGTATTACAGCACCTAAAAATTACCTCAGATCGTAAAAGTATATGTTCACGGCCGTTATACAGCCAGTATGTTTTAAAAGCTTTAAACAGCCCTATGATTATTAAAGCGCAATATTTTCTTCTGGTTAAAAGCCCCAGTAACTGTTAGATATAGCTATATAACTTTGAGGTGTTAGGCAAATCCGGTTATTGTTGTCTGCGGAAACTATGGAAACTCTTACTGCTTTTTTTCAGTTTACTTTTATTCGACCGCTTGTTATTGCGGCCGGCCTGGGGGCAGTGATCGGGCTTGAGCGTGAACTTGCCCGTAAAGATCCCAGCCTGAGGACATTCAGTTTAATTGCTACCGGCAGCTGTTTGTTCAGTATGATGTCTGTATATACTGCCTATGGTGTGCCGAACGCAGACCCCGGGCGTATAAGCGCCCAGATTGTGTCCGGTATTGGTTTTTTAGGGGCTGGGGTAATTTTTCGATCAGCCCGTGGAGTATCTGGTCTTACAACAGCTGCTCTTATCTGGGTTACTGCAGCAATTGGTATGTCTGTGGGGTTAGGCAGAACAGCTCTTGCTACTGAAGCAACAATTCTTACGCTGACTCTTGTCTGGGGGCTTAAGCTGATTCATAAAATTATTGCTTACTTCCGGGGCGAGGAGTACGTGGAAGAGAGCGATTAAATAAAAATCAGTGATATTAAGGAAGGAAAAAGCAGGGCAGTGTTCTCAGAGCTGCAGTAAAAAAGTTAAGCCTGTTTTTTCAGAATAAATTAGCTACTTTCTCTTACAGCTCGGGGCATTCAGGTACGTTTCATACACTGGTTACTGTTGTATGCGGCATAATTATTGCAAATCTTCATAACTGTAATTGGGTTGTGGCCGGTGCATTTCTGTTATTCTGAGAAATCACCTATAAAATCAAGTGTTTGAGAAGCTGATAAATGCCTGCTCTCTCTGTAATTAACTGCAGGAGAGTTTTTACGGGTTTTTAGTGGGACAGGTTTGTTAGGAGTGCTCATGGGCAGTAAGTGGTTAAGTAGAGTATGCAGTCTGATTGTTTGTGGTTTTTTTATCTTTGGTGCGCAAGATGCCTTTGGCCGCCCGGCCGGTGGAGGCAGCCGAAACAGCGGCACTAATCCGGGCCCTAATATTTTGCAGAGTCCGATTACTTTATCAGGTGAGCAGGTTAATCCGGCTGCTTCTGTAGCGCCTTATATAGAGCACAGCTTTAAGCCGGTAAACTTTAAGGATGCAGCTGTTACAAATTGTAACGATGCAGTTCTTGAGCAGTATATAAGGAATTATCTGGCAAATAGTAATGTGCTGCCGCAG
>RFHI01000043.1 GCA_003696425.1 Candidatus Dadabacteria bacterium
CTTAAATTTGATCCTGCCCCAAAATTATTGTCAGGAGAATAGTAAAATTACAAGCTCCTGAAAACACGGTTTTTTGCTAATCTTTCTTCTTGTTTATGACCAGGCTATGTAATAATTTAAGTCATTGTTATTAGTAATTTGTTACCATCATGAGATTTAACCCTGATTCAAAGGACCGCAGGCCTTTTACCTTGTTTGAAGAAAAAAAGCCTACCCTGCTTTCGCGTTTGCTTGTCGCTCTTCAGTTACTTGGTCTTTTTTTGCTGGTAAGACTTGTGCAGCTTAAGCTGCAGGTTTTTACTCTGGGGCACATTCCTCTGATTGATGATCTGCTGAAGAATATTTTAGGTCACTATCAGCACAGCCTAATGTAAACTTTTGACCTTTCAAAAGATTGGCCATCTGCCCAATCTAAAATTACAGAAGAATAAAAAGGATTTCACGTTTACGTACACGCCTATGTTTACGAAATTTATTTCTTCACAGTTAGCAGAATAATCGCTGCATGTCTCACAGGCATTTTTATGCCTGCAGCCAGGCCGACATTATCATTTTCTAACTGCCAACCCTGGCAGCCACAGTGATTCCAGTCTAATCCGCAATTGCTATTACTTCAGTTAGTGGCGGCTTCATAAGCAGCCTGCGTGCTTCAGCGGCCGTATAAGCCAGTTCCGGGTGTGTTTCTGTTAACCTTGAGATCTGATTGAGATGATCGGCTGTCTGACTAATCAAGCGGGCAGCATCACCCTCAGCCACTCCGGCCAACCGCAGATAAGCTGCGTATTCATTCCAGTTCTCACTGTGGATCCACAGCACAACTGTGGTAGCAGCATCCGGCACTACACTAACAACAACATCATTTGGTCTCTGATAAAGTGCTGCTACGCGCTCTACTATTCGCTGCAGTTCAGCGAGCTGCTCCGGCGTTACCGGATTTTCCTGCAACGAATAATATGTTCTGTGAGGATCTGCTGCTATTGATGCTACCAGCGCAGCAACTGTTTCTACACCAAGATCATCAAATAGTCCGTCATCAATTGCTTCAGCCAACTCCAGAACCAGAGTAGTACAGAGATGCGCCGCCCAGCTTCCCTTTTCGGTAAGTTTTCCATTCTCAATGTGGCCCAGTCTCTCCAGTCCTCTTAGGGACTGCTCGAGATAGTGCTCCTGCCTAAGTTCAAGCGCAGCGGCCTCCCGCAACATCCTGCGGGCTCTTTTTGACATAAGTTTGCGATCACGCTCGCTCAGTGAATCATCCTCTTTAAGACGCTGTTCAAGCGCAGCGGCCTGACTTCTGAGTTCACTGGCGCTTTTTCGATCCAGAAAGGCCCCAAGACTTTTTTGCACTGTAAACTTAAGATCATCAACGCTCCTGAACTTAAGCAGGTTTAAAACGGTAGACGGCGCTGCAAAATAAGCCGAACGAAGCGGTTCGGGAGGTTGACTGGCTACTCTGTGAATAATTCTGGCATCACAAAAAGGTGTTGGAGCAATTACACAGACCCCAACTGAATCTTTACCCCGACGACCCGCCCTACCGGACATCTGCTGGAACTCAGAGGGGCTTAAGACTTTAAAACCATCAGATCCCCTCTTGGAATGAGCAGTAATAACTACCGAGCGAGCTGGAAAATCAACTCCTGCTGCAACAGTGCCGGTTGCAATCAGCATCTTAAGCACCCCGGCACTCATTAGCTCTTCCAGGATAAGTCGCCAAATCAGCAATTGCCCGGCATGATGGGCTCCGGCTCCCGTCTGTATAAGCGCCTGGTAATGCGGATGAGCCAGGATTAGCTCCTCCTGGAAGCCGTATTTATCTATAATACCTTTTAGGGTAGCCTCCAGTTTTTGCTGATCGTTTTTCTTAAGCCTTCCAACCCGCGAGCGTGCCAGACGTTCCACATCCATATCGCACTGCTTACGTGCGGTTCGAAAAAGAATGGCCGGAAGGAGCGAATCCTTTTCCAGTTCTGCCATTATTTTTGTTGCTGGAAATTCACCGTACATCTTTATTTTTATCTCTTATTTTGCCTGCCAGAGCGCTTGCCTCTGCCGGAACGACGGGCATAAGCAGCTTTACGTTGTGATCTTTTTCTTGCAAAACGACCACCCTTTAATTTCATTCCACTTCTGTCCAGCCTGCTCTCGCGATAAAATTCAGCTACCTCCTTTAACAGTCCGCCCCTGGCATTTCTTAGTGGAATTATTCCCAACTCGGGATGCAAAAAGGCATAACGCAGCTCAACAGGCCGTTTTTCCTTAATAATTACTGTACACGGCTTGCCACGTACCTCTTCGAGCCACTCGCTAATTTCCTGCGGATTAGAGATAGACGCCGAAAGCATTAAAAGAGTCGAGTCGTGCGGTGATAAAATTATACTCTCTTCCCAGACCGGGCCGCGATAGGGATCTGCTATAAAATGCACCTCATCCAGTACGACAACTGAATAATCGCCGGCTAGACTGTAAAGTTCGTTCCGGTATATTTCAGTAGTGGCAACCACTACATCTGCGTTCCCCTCAATTTTCCTGTCACCCGTAAGCAGCCCCACACTAAATTCCGGCTCAAAACGGCTTTTAAGCTCAGTAAACTTGGTATTTGATAGTGCCTTTAGCGGTGTTGTATACACCGCTCTGCCCCCCAGCCGCAGAGCAGCATCAATCGCTTCAGTTGCAATATAGGTCTTCCCAGCACCAGTAGGGGCTACGACAAGTGTATCATTGCCTGCCACAACGCTCTCGATCGCATCACGCTGAAAATCATCGACCTTAAAAACATGCTCCTTGGGAGCGCCTATACCGGCAAGAAGGCGTTTACGTTCCCTTTCAATTCTCGCACCTTGCGTCATCTTTAATGCATCCTTTGAGAATCAGCATTACTGTCAGGATCGTAGCGACAACGAACAAACTTGTATACATCACTTTCAGGGCTCAAATCAGCCAGGCAGCCGTTAAATACAATTCGCCCATCAAATAAGGCAATTATGCGGTCAACAGCAGGAATAAGTCTTCTTAGATCGTGGCTTGTAATAAGCATAGCTGCTCCAGTAGAACTTTGAAAATCAGAAATAAATTTCATAATGACACTGCTTGCAACCGGATCAAGCCCGGAGGTCGGATCATCTAGCAGGGCAATTGCGGGGTTATTAACCAGCGCTCTTGCAAGAGAGACCCTGCGACGCATACCACCACTTAACTGTCCCGGAAATTTAGCCGCAGCATCACTAAGGCCTACCCTGGCAAGCACCTGATAAACTCTCCTGGCTACTTCAAGCAGCTCTGCATGAGGTAAAGTAGCAGCCGGCACTCTGCCACCTGTAAGTGGGAAAGCTACATTGTCAAAAACGCTCAGGGAGTCAAAGAGAGCACCCTCCTGAAACATTAAACTTACCTTATCACCAGCAACCTTTAATGACTGCTTTCCTTTCTGGTGCGGATATATTCCGGCAATTGTCTTAAGCAACACACTTTTACCGGAACCTCCTGGTCCTATAAGTCCCACCCGCTCAGAAGATTTTAGTGTGAGCTCAACACCGGCCAGGATTTGCTTCCCGCCAAGGTTAACTCCCAGTCCCTCGGCAGTATATATTAACTGCTCTTGTTGTTGATTTTCTTCTGTCATTCTACTGGTTACTAGCTGTCCAGACTCTCGCGTACGGCTCTGGAAAGTTCATCAATTGTAAAAGGCTTCTGCAAAAAGCCCTTGCCACCATCCTTTAAAATGCGCTGAACTGACTCTTCAGACGTAAAGCCACTTATAAGCAGTACTGGTAGATTATCAAAGTGCTTTTTGAGTTCATAAAAGAGCCCCTCACCTGAGAGCTTCGGCATCAGCATATCAACAATTATCAAATCATAAATTCTCCCTTCCGACCTAACCAGCTCCAGAGCTTCTTCGCCGTTTGCTGCCACATCAACCTGATAACCGAGATGCTGCAGGCTAACAGAAAGTACATTTCTTACCGGGTACTCATCATCTACCACTAATATCCTCTCGCCACCGCCGACCAGCACACCATCTTTTTTTTCTTCACTTTTTACAACAGGAATTTCGTGATCTGCACCCGAGAGTGGCAGATACACCTCAAATGTTGTTCCCTGGCCGGGAATAGATTCTACTGAAACCGTTCCACCGTGAGATTGAACGATCTCTTTAACAGTAGATAAGCCAAGACCGGTGCCTTTGTCTTTTTTGGTAGAATAATAGCGGTCAAAGACACGCTTAAGATCCTCTTTGGCGATCCCCTCGCCCGTGTCAATAACCCTGATGCGAGCATAAGCACTGGCCGAAAGATCCTGTCCGGCAAATACTTCATCAAGCTGGTTAGGATCGTCAATCTTCTCTAAAACCACATCAATACTACCACTCTCTTTGATGGCATCACGTGCATTGACAACCAGATTAACCAGAACCTGAGCAAGCTTAGCCTCTACTCCCACCACGTACAGCTTCTCCAGCTCGCAATTAAATCTGAACTGGTAACGGGGTGATATCGCTCCCTTTAAGAGCTTACAGGTTTTGGACATAAGCTCTACCAGCTCAATTTGAGTAGCTTTTTCTTCAGCCTCAAGCTTACTGAAGTTTAGTATTCTCTGTGTCATAAGTGATGCCTTGCGTGCACCATCTTCGATAGCAGAGAGTGACTCCGTATGTGCACCAGTGGCAGGTAATACGGTCTTTAAGTACGTAATGTGACCCAGAATCCCGGCAAGAACATTATTAAAATCATGAGCTATACCGCCTGCCAGCATACCCAGGGTTTCAAGGCGCTCGGAATGAAAGCTGTCATGCCCGGAAGCTGTGATATCGTGATGAAGCAGTCTTATGAAATAAAACCTGTTATCAAGATTAATTATCTCTGCCTCTGACTCAACCGGTTTACCGCTTGATGATAATAACCGGATAACAGCATCTTCACTGAGAGCCTCACGATTAGCAACAGGCCAGAAGTTATCGGGAAGCTGACCGGGTTTATATCCGAGAAACTTAACCAAGGCGTTATTTGTAAATAGAGGTTTAAGTTTTGCGTCTGTAATGAATAAGGGACATCTGAGAGAATTTAAAAACTCTAATAGTTCCTCCAGCTTTAACCCCTGTGTTTCCATATAACTTCTTAACCTTTCAGTTAATTTTACTTAAAAAGAATAAGATCAATTATAGAAGTATTTCCAGTAAAGTGTAGTATCGATGCGGTCTGCAAAATGTCAGAACAATCTTCCTTAATCCCGTAAGCACTGTCGTCAGAACAAAGTACTTCAGCTGCGCCACTTGTTATAGAATATTTGTTCTAATTAATAATACACAGTTATACAACTCAGCAACTAACTGAAAAGAAATTTGCTGTAAAAACAGTGGCTTTAACAGACGTCCGTTAGATTCCGGCAGCGGACGTCTTTGGCCTTTATAATCCGTATAATCCTAATTAATTTTACTGGACTTTTACCGTTTTCCATAGCTATAAAATAAAGTGCTGTGTAATTGCAGTTATTTATCCGAGGAGAAAAGTTGGATCCATTCTTATCTCGCCTGAATCTGAACCACTAAGGTTTTGGCAGACTCTCTTTGGGCCTGCCGGAAATTGTGTTTCAGTTTTATGGTGTAGAAGTATCAGGATTCAGCTTCTACCAACGGAAGGAGTATTGTTGTTATGTCCGAGAAAAAGCTAGTCGGTGTAGTTAAATGGTTTAATGATGCCAAAGGATTTGGCTTTATTGAACATGATAGCGGAAGAGATGTCTTCGTACACTATTCTGTTATTGAGGCAGAGGGCTTTAAAACCCTAAAAGACGGTGAAGAAGTCGAATATGAAATTAAGGAGGGACCCAAGGGGCTGCATGCGGTAAAGGTTCAAAGGAAGGCTACCGCAGCATCCGAAAGTACTGATGCTTCATCTGCAGCGACTCCGTCTAAAAGTGCCGATAGTACTGAGGCAGCTGAGAATTCAGAAGCTGGTTAAGTTTAGCTGAAGTATTAATCAGCTCATCACCGCACAACTTTGATGGGGTATCCTTTGAACAGATATCACAGAGGAGGGTTGTTGATAAGCTGACCCACAGACAGAGGAGGATAGGGTTATTAGCTCTTACGCCCTCGGTTCTAATTATCTAAAACTACAGGTTTTAGATTGCACATTACTCGGCTTTCTCTTTTCATTCATTTTCATTCAGGGTAACATCTCAGGCAATCTATTATTGGAGACTGTCAGGATGGAACTAGTAAAAAGTACAGACAGCTATAAAATCTATCAAAAACGCTCTAAGCGTTACGCCGTTCAGGACCAAAACGGTAACTGGATAAATGGAGATCAGAAGGTGGAGATCCTTGTTCAGGAGAAGCTTATATCTGCTGCTTTGCCAAAACCAAAAAAAGACGAGGCTAAAGAAGCAGAGCAAGCTGACCAGCCGGAAGAGAACTGAATAACAGCTGCCGTTATCGGTACTGTTAGATTAAGTGTTTAAATTAAAAGTCAGAAGCTCTTGCCGGCTACAAATCTGTTGAAAAGTCGAAAGATTATGAGCACTTCAGAAAATTCGTACGCCGTTTATACGATAGATCTAACGGCCCGTGGTTTCAGAACAACCAGAGCAAATCATAACTGTCTCTTGTGCCCCGTTTAAAACTTAACGTCAATCTTTACCGATAGAGTGTTTTCATGCTCTGAAGCCGAATCCAGCGTGTCTGTCCCAGTAAAATAATTCTGTGCGCTAATCTTAATTGAACCGTTTTGGTCTTCAGGCTTGTTGCATGTAAAAAACACATTAAAGCTACCCTGCGCCATTGGTCCCAGGTCAAACATGCTCTTACTGACGGTAACCGGACCAGATACCGGTTTAACTTCAATGGACTGTTTAAATTCACTGTTGTTTGTAACCGTAACAGCTCCACCATCCTGCGGACACTGACTGGTCTTCTTATGCTCAATTGTTAAGAGGCTGGTGCTCAGGCTAAAATCAGCCAACCCGGTCACTGAAAAGGAAGTATCCCCGCTGCTATCGCTGCTGCTGCTTCCTGAATCATCGTCATCATCACCAACCAGATCGTCATCGTCGTCATCACCGGACCCGGAAGTGTTCTTCTGAGAATCAAGTGTGTTCTCAAGCCGGTAATCCTTAAATGTACTGAACAAATCCGGTGAATAGAGCAGCAGACCGCGGTCACCGCCGGCATACACTTCATTCGGGCTGCCACCAAAGATAAGCCCACCAGTTAAAAATTTAACCAGTGCAAAAGTAGCGATAAGATTACTAAGGCCGCTGACACCTTCAAAATTTAAACCTGAATCACTTGAGCGGTAAATCAGATTGCCGTCTCCGGCCACCAGACCGTTCATTTTATCGGCAAAATACACACTTCGAAGTACTGAGGGAGTTTTGCCCGTTCCAAAGTTTACATTTGTATGCTCAATCCAGCTACCATTGATTTTATAACTAATGGTGGCAGGCGGCCCCCCTACTGCCCAGGCATATTCGTCATCAAGGATCTGCACCCCGTACAAATCAACAGTAGTACCGCTGTTTCCAGGCTTCCAGTTCTGGCCACCGTCATGCGTTTCGTAAAGAGCCCCCCCACGCCCAACCGTATAGCACATACGATCAAAACAGCTTATTCCTAAAAGATCGTTTTCCGCTACCTTTGAAAAGTGCCAGGTATCACCTAAATCGTTCGAAGACCCAATCCAGCCGCCATTACCTACTGTAACAAAGGTACCGACAAATTCTGAGCCTTCGGGTTCATTAACAAAAGCTATACCGTTAAGTTTAAGGGAGTGTCCTGTATCAATAAGCTTCCAGTTAATACCAAGGTCCGTGCTCTTAATTATTCTTCCATTCGATAGAGACCCAAGACCTACCCCATCAGAGTAACTGAAACCGGTTATACCAGCGGAGGTCGGAGTAACAAGCTCGGAGAAATTCATCCCGGAATCAGAGGAACGAAATAAACGACCATGACTGTCGCCCGCTACAAGTACCCCAGAGCGTACCAGCACTGCACATAGTTCATTAAAAAAACGTGCGCTGCTTCCACCGCCACAGGCATAAAGAAGGGGAATAGCAGCTACAAGTATTGTTATAATTACAGTACGACGGAATTTTCTTAGTGCAGACACAATTACCTCCTTAACAATCGGACCTGAATGATTTGAAAATAAATACAGGGCGCTGTTAAATAGTTGAAATTTTCACTATCGTATTCACTTGCAGCAATTTTACAAGTATTAATAATAGTGCCGCTGGCTAAGTGACTGTAATTCTAGGCAAAGCTTTTTCAGGTGTTAATTTGCTTAAAGCTCATAAACTCATCTTTATCACTAATTTAATTATTACACTCTGCATTCTGGCTCTTTATATTCCGGATATTTACACTCATATTGAGCTTGGTTTAAACCGCTATGTCTTTACAGATGATGTTAGCCAGCAAATCTGGCCATTCTACGGATATCGGCTAAACCGCTACATAGCGGATGATTACATAGCACGCTATTACCTTGCCTGCTTTCCATTCGGTTACAAGCTGTTATATATAGCTTCTGCCTTTATTTTTGACCCCGTCAGTTTAAGTAAAGCATTGCCCTATCTTTTGTTGATTATTACAGCAGTTTTTGTAGCTCTCTCTGTTTATAAATATACCGATTTTTTATCAGCGCTTTTTTCAGTGGCCTTGCTTCTGTCTGCAAGCATTTTTATGGAGCGCATGGCTGGAGGTCTGCCGCGCGCATTTGCCTTTCCGCTCTCTGCTTTTCTGCTTTATGCAGTAATTTCTGACAAAAGGTTTACGCTGCTGTGCGCTGTTACACTTCTGGCTGCGCTCTTTTATCCGCCGATTGCAGTTCTATCAGGGACGTTGATTGCTGTCCTGGCAGTCTTACCGCAATCGTTTATCAAGCACGAAATAAAGCTGGCCTCACGCATAAGATACGTTTTCTTTACTGGTATTCTTACTGTAACTTTTCTTATGCCTGTATACCTGGGAGCCTCAGCCTACGGGCCTACTATAAAATCCAGCGACACCACCAATTACCCTGAACTTGGCCCGGGTGGACGCTACGGTCCCGAGGATCGTCCCCCCTGGCCTGCTCTTCGTGAGACTATAAGGACTAACAGCAGCGTACTCTTTAGCTCAAGCAGGCTCAGTGTCTTTAAAAAAACAAAAGAGTTTCTTAAGGATAATCATTTATACTGTAAATCATATAGATTCCTTGCAATTCTGGTCTTAATGGCCGGTCTTATTACAGCGCTTGTCAGTCCAAAACTCAGGGCAATTCCTTTCCTCTTTCTGGTTACAGCTGCAATCTACCGCCTGAGCGTGGAAGTATCTCCCTATCTGTATCTGCCGCAGCGCTATACCCGCTATACTCTGCCTGTGCTTACGCTCTTTTTTCTTTCAGTACTGCCTTACTTAGCTCTAAATAAATTCATGCCATCAAAAAGCTCTTTAAAGTACTTTTTAAATGCAACTGTTCTGCTTTTTATATATCTCCTTTATGGCAGCAATTTTCACAGCGCTGCCGGTTACAATATTAGGGTAAGTGAGCCAGATACAAAACTAACAACCTTTATAGAATCTCTTCCCGAAAAAAGTCTTGTTGCCGGCTGGCCTCTGGGAGTTACAAATTACATTCCGTATTTAAGTAAAAGAGCTGTACTTACCTCCCATGAGACCTATCAGGTCTTTCACGCAGGATATGTCAGCACTATGCGTACGCGAACTTACGCGCTTCTTAAAGCACTTTGTTCGCGATCAGAGGAATCTATAAAAAACCTGCAGGAAAACTTTGGCGTAACCCATTTGGTACTCGATCGCGCCGTTTTATCTGTCAAGAAGCCGCCAAAATACATAAAGCCTTATAATAAATTAATTCGAAAATATTTTAAGCCCTTAAGGAATCAGGAATTAAATTCCCTCTCGGCCATGGGATTTAAAATTATCTATGACGATGGCCGCTACCTGGTTTTACGGCTTAGCGCTGCAACGTAGCAATCGCTGCAGGTACTGCACTTGGGTGGAGGTAAGTCTTTCTCTATCTTCCAGCGCTTACCGATTAATGCCAGCAGCCGCTTTCGCTCACGGCTATAGGGACGCGGGCACATAACAGCTACACTTAATAAGGGTTTTTCCAGTCCGCGCCGCTTAATCTTAAAGGCATTAAGCTCATGGAAAAATTGCCGGTATTGCATATAACCATAACGCTCTCTTCCCTTCATAAAAAAGTAGTAAGCATTTACAGCTTCTCTTGCTGCCATAAAAGGGTGTATTCTTACGGCAGAATTTTCAGCCCGGCCGATAGCAAGCGCGTAAGCTGCTATTTCTTTAGCATGTTTTAAGGTGTGAAAATACTTGTGGGGTTTTGCTCCTGTATATTTACTGTAAGCCTCAGTAGAAGAAACGAGATTTTTGGAGATCATATAGCTTAACAGTACCGCTGAGATAATAGCCATACTGACAGTAGTCAGGTTTCTTTTGCCTGCATAAACTTCTGCAAGATCACCCAAGGCCTGCGCAAAAACCATCCCCGATAGCAATAGCGGTATGGCAATACTGCTATTTAAGTAATGAATATAAAGCGGAAAGCGAAAGTGCCAGAGAAGTATCCATGAAAAAAACAACGGAATCATTATTGCCAGAAAATGCCAACGCTGTTCCTCACTCCCCTCCTTAAAAAGTCTCAGGCCCCAAAAAACTGCAATAATAAACAGCAGCAAATTATCAAATCTGATGTCGTTTAAACTAAAAATTGCTGCGCTCATGTACTGAGCCAGAAACTCAAAAATAAGCGACCCGGCAATTATCGGCCCGGCAAGCAGCTGCTGGTGATCTGCGTGTATACTCAGTATTCGGCCGAGGTTTGAGGGGTAATGTAAATCGTGCCACAAAACCGGAAGCCAGAGAATTATAGCTCCAGAAAGCGAGAGTATATTGACCAAAGTCACGGTTTTTTCAGCATTTCCGCAAAGACGTAGCCGGGTATTAGATCTTAAAAAATATGAGAGAAGTACTACCAGTGTCGTTCCGGCTACAACCGGCACACTGCTTAAATGACTCTGAAAGAGCACAGTTATGCAGAAAATATAAACGGGGAAAAGCCTGGGACCGTATCGGATAGTTAAAAAGGCGGCTAAAAAGGCAAGCGAGCTTCCAAGCAGCAGGGTGTGGCTCTGCCAGTGCATGCGAAAAAGCTTGATATAATATCCGTTTGTGGCAGCAAGCAGCATCCCGCAGAGATAAAACCATCTCTTATTGCGCTCACACAAAATTAATCCGCAGCAAAATAGCGGCGCCAGCATAAGCAGCTTAATTAAACTTAACAGTTCAATTGCAGTGCCTGTATCTCTATCTGAGAGCCAGTAAGCCGCTGTTACAAGCCAGTAATAAAAAGGACCCGGGTGTCTTCCGCCGGTATGCGACGGCGGGCCTAGCAGCACTTTATCACCCTTTAAAAAAAGGTCAGCAATTATAAAGTCAGTGGCCTGATCATTTGCAAAAAAAGTTGTTAGATCACTTCTGTTTACAAAAGTAAGATAAATTAGCCAGCTTAGAAGTAACAGGGCCGCAACTTTAGCGGCACTCCGTAGAGCGTTCCTATTAGCCCTTTCTTTTTTAATCTCTTTAGCCATTTATCAACGTGTATATTTACTTGAAAGTTAAGCATAAATTAAATAGGCTTTTTGCGGATATTTCAATGAGCTTAATTTAATATTTTATGCTGCTAAGAACTCTTTTTTTAACATTACCGCTGGTTTTTACTGTCCTGTCAACGGCGGACCGTCAGCAGGCAAGTAAATTTTGCCAGCCCCCTTCTTTTGAAAAGGTTTATTTTGCATTACTAAAAAACAGGCGGAAGGATGCACCGCTCCGTTTTAAGGCGTTTGTTTCTAAGATAGAGATCGGGATTTCTGCAACTGACAGAAACTCAAAAGAAGCGATAAAAATTATTGCATTAAAGAGAATCGTTACACTGTATGGCCGGCCGGTAGCTGAGCAAAGCATAATAGTGCCACAAGAGCACTTAAAAGAGTTTGGAAACATTTTAAGCGGAACTCTTTATACTATCTTACAAGACCCTTCCCGGCTTTATCTTTCAATTGAGACTGCAAATAAGGATATCAGCATTTAAACTCCTGATCTGCACCGTTTTTTACCGCTACAAAAACACGGTCCGTATTAAACTTATCCGGTGAACCGGATCTCAGGCCAAGCGAGACTTTTTCAGAACTCAGCGCAAACCCGGGTTCTCCCTCTCTCGGTATTACTATTATTGCACCGCTTTGCCCGGGAGCTTTTCTTTCAAACTCCCTAATTTCGCTATTGAGAATCTTTGAAAGCAGCGATTCATTGTTTTTAAAAGCCTGGGGATCAGATCGCAGTGCAGCCCTGATATCCGCCAGAGTAAAAGCTGAAAGGAGTGAGAGTAAAAGCGATTCTCCGTGCCCTGTGGTGGAAAGGCAACCGATCTCATCATCTGCAAATACACCTGAGCCGATAATCGGTGAATCACCGATGCGGCCGTTGAACTTGAATCCGGTTCCACCGGTTGAAGTCCCGGCTGCCAGGCCTCCGTAAGCATCCCGCGCTACAACCCCTACTGTTCCGCAGCTGGTATCGCTATCACTTTCAACCTCAAGTTCCTTTAAGTCCTTTATGCGTTTACTGACGTATGGAGCTATCAGGTCTTCATGTTTTTCAACTAGTCCATAACGTCTTTTCACGAATTCAGGAGCAGCATCAATTTCCTGCATAAGCTCATGAGTCCATACAGTCATAAGCGTTGAATGATATTTCATCATATCAAGTGCTACCCTGGAGGGGTATTTCATGCGCCGTACGTTCAAAAGTGATACAAAATCACGGTTTCCGCGCATAAGTCCCACATCAAGCAACACGATGCCGTGTACATTGGGATAACCGCCGTATCCGGCGTTAAAATATTCACAGCCCTCCATGACTGCCAGCGCCTCTACAACGGCAAACTCAGCTGGTTTGCCCCGGCAAAGTTCCTGCCAGCCGGCTTCAAGCGCCTCTTTTATAAAGGGCAACTTCTGCATGTGGTGATGGTCACTGCCACGGCCGGCCCCACCGTGCAGTGCAATTGAAAGCTTGTTGTAGTCAGCAGACATGCTAAGTGTGCAGGTTTATTGTACTGTTAGCAACCACGAACAAGTATATTTTCTATTTCGTAAAAGAGAAAGGGCTATATTACGCTACCGCATCCAGAACACCCTCAACATCAATTACCATACTGTTGAGTACCGGTATGTGATCAACAACGCTTCGAAGCTCTCTGATGCCGAGATCACTGTTTGCCACCCTGCCGACAATAGCGGCCGGGTCAAGGTTATAGCGTTCATTTAACAGCTCAACTCCTGCCAGGGCGCTGAGAGGATCAGAGCAGGCAAATACCAGCTTGTGGATTTTCTTTCGAATATCAGGATTAGCCAAAAGCATGGCGGTTTCACGCTGGAGAATCCCATCAGCAATTTCAAATACTATATAACCATCAGGTCCCGCCTGTTTTCTAAAGTAATTATACATACGCCAAAAGAGCCGGTTTAGCTCATCTTCCGGCAGAAGATAAGTGCTTGGGTAGCCAAAGTCGGTAAAATCAATAATTCCGAGTGCTCCGGCTGCACGCATAAGCAGGGCATCACGTCTTGCTGCTGTTCCGGTGACCTTTCCGCCGAAGACGCGGTAACCTGCCGCTGTGAGCGAATATACCACTGACTTGGCGGCATTGGATTTTCCGGCATTCATTGATGAACCTACGACCAGTATAAGTTTGGGATCTTCAGTTTCATTAAGAGGCGGACGATCGTGCGACTCTATCCCGTAATCTTTAGTATTTACAATCTGGTCATTTTTGTTGCGCGCAAAAGCAAGAACCTTGACAGTTGTAGGAGCACCCCAACCGCTGTTAATTGAAGTGACAACACCGAGCGTGCCTCCGCGATTTAAAAGATGAAGCTCTGCCCCCTCGTACACTCTTTCCGGGAGAAGCGCCTCCCACTCATCGGGAGCATAGCGGGTAGAGAACACTCCCAGCATTATTGTGCCCGGAAAGATCTTCATCTGGCAGCCGGTTCTGTTTTCAACAAAGGTATATTTCCCGATACTCTCAACCCTGACTATTGCCACGTCCCCAAAAGACGGCTCTTCCGGCACTTCGGAAAACCTGTAAAGCGCATCACGCGGAACCGGGTTGGTAGCTGAAGGCCAGCGCCAGGTATATGTCTGGCGCTTTTCTATCAGGTTTCCCACGCAGATTTCAGGATTCAGTGCATTCATTACATCTCCCCTCTTAAAACCGGTCTTATGGCTGCCAGCAAATTACGGTGTCATTAACCTCGCTGGTCTTAACCGCCCGGCTACAACCCACGCGGTAAAGCCGCAGACCAACTTTCCTAAAACTACCCCCTCAACCAGACTATTTTATGATTTTCGCTACCAGGCCTTCGCGCAAATCCACACCCGGCTGGCCCTACAGGCACACCCTGCCTTCGAAAGAGTATCCGCCATAAAGGCAGGACAGGCCTCTTTTACCCATTTTTTATAATAGCTTTAATTGCGGTCTTAGCCAAAGGAATCATCACTATTCTCTTTTTCCTGGCCGTAACTGGTTGATTTCGGTGGACTACTGGTCTTATGTACCACTAAGGCAATCCACTACAGCCTTTTTGATGGCGTTAAAGTGCGTAATTGCGTCATAGTCACTTCGCTCTTCAAAGGCAGGATCCAGCTCTAAATACAGCACCCCGGTACGCTCGCCGTCGTCAAAGCCGCCTGCAACAATTGTAGCCATCTCGCCGGTAATTCCGTTTCCGCGCCATTTAATCGGCACGCTGCTGAAAAGCGAATCAGAAACTGGATCACTTCCTGAATAGTGTAACGTTTTATACCTCTCAAGTGCTACATCACCAAAGCGAAGAAGCGGCACAAGTGTTAACCCCTCTTTTTTACGTAAATAAAGGCAGCCTCGCATAAATCCGGCAGCCGGTACGGTTTTTTCCACCAGATCTTTTATCGCATTAACTGATACCTCTGCCTCTTTAATGTTTGCATAAACACTCTTC
>RFHI01000044.1 GCA_003696425.1 Candidatus Dadabacteria bacterium
CTCTAAAACTGATGGAAGTGTATTTTGGCTTGCGCTCTTTCTGGCTGAGATAGCGCTTTTCATACCACTCCTTAAAAGATGCTGAGCGCTCAACCTGCACTGGCTTGTTTCTGTTATCTGCCAATTGCTCTCCTCCGAGTTTAATGCTTAACAGTGTAATAAAGTGTTCACTCTTTCATCAAGCGGGAACCTATTACAATCCGTTGAATTTCACTGGTTCCTTCGTAGATTTCCGTAATTTTGGCATCCCGCAGATGCCTTTCAGCCGGAAATTCTTTCACATAACCGTAACCGCCGTGAATCTGCACACAGCGATCTGCACAAAAACGGGCGGTTTCCGACGCAAACAGCTTGGCCATCGAGGCCTCACGAATGTATTGCCTGCCGCTGTCTTTAAGGCGCGCTGCTGAGAGCGTAAGATAACGCGAAGCATCTATACGGGTTACCATATCAGCCAGATAGTTCTGAATCGACTGATGCTCACCTATCGGACGGCCAAAGGTCTTGCGCTCCTTTGCATACCTTAGAGCATCAGCAAGCGATGCACGCGCTATACCGACAGCCTGCGAAGCTACGCCTATACGGCCACCGTTAAGTGTATGCATGGCAACCTTAAAACCGCCGTGCTCATCACCCAAAAGATTCTCTGCTGTAAGCTCCACACTGTCATAAATCAGGCTTGATGTCGGTGAACCGCAAATACCAAGCTTATCCTCCGGCTTGCCGCGCGTTACACCCTTAAGATCAAGAGAGTGCACAAAAGCGGCTATTCCTTTATGGCCTTTCGAGCGGTCAATTGAAGCAAAAAGAACTGCCACATCAGCTTTGGGCCCATTGGTTATCCAGTTTTTAGTACCGTTTACAATGTACTTATCGCCGCGCTTTTCAACGGTGCAACTAAGATTTGCCGCATCGCTGCCTGTCCCCGGCTCAGAGAGCGCAAAACAGCCTAGTTTTTTTCCGGCAGCAAGATCAGGCAGCCACTTTTTTTTCTGCTCCTCGGTACCGAAATTCTGAATAGGCGAAATGCAAAGCGAGTTGTGCGCGCTCATAATTATCGCTGTAGAGGCACAGGCAGCTGCAAGCTCTTCAATTATAAGACTGTAAGCAACATTACTAAGTCCGGCTCCACCGTACTCTTCAGGGACAGTAGCTCCCATAAAGCCAAGCTCACCCATCGCCTTCACCAGCTCTCCGGGATAGTAGTGCTCACGATCAATTTTAGCGGCCAGCGGCTCAACCGCGCTCTTTGCAAAACTCCGGGCAGTCTCCTGCACCATTTGCTCTTCATCAGAGAGCTCGAAATGAAAACCGTCTTCCCATCCCATTTAACTGCTTCCCAATAAATATAGCTTCCTGCCCATAACAACCCTGGCCGGATGAGCCTCTGGACTCCTACACATTTATTTACTTCCCGGTAAATTTTGCTTCACGTTTTTCCATAAAGGCCTGCATGCCTTCTTCGCGGTCAGCTGTCTGAAAGAGATCAAGAAAAGTCTCAACCTCACGCTGTAAGCCTGAAAGCAGAAACTGCTCGGAGGATTCGCGCAAAAGCCGCTTGGCCTGCTGCACCGCAAGCGGTGCTTTATTAATAATCTCATTGCAAAAGGCCGTGGCACCCTCCTGAAGCTCCTCCGCTGACACCACTTTATCCACCAGCCCAAGCCGTAGTGCTTCTTCAGCTTCAATCATTTCACCGCTATAGATAAGCCTGCGGGCCGTGCCGATACCTGTACGCTGCACAAGCCGCTGCGTGCCGCCAAAGCCGGGAATAATACCGAGCTTTACTTCAGGCTGCCCGAGCTTTGCCTTATCAGAAGCGATGATTACATCACAGGCCATCGCCAGCTCCAGCCCGCCGCCAAGCGCATAGCCGTTTACAACTGCCACTACAGGAACGCGCGCCCGTTCAATCGCACGCATGGCGCGCTGGCCCAGTTCCACATAGTCTGCAATAGCGCGTGGACCGAGATCTGCCATCCAGGCTATATCTGCACCGGCAACAAATGCTTTTGTGCCGGCACCGGTAATGGTAATTACACGCAGGCTCTCCTGCTTCTGGACCTTTTCAAGCGCTAGGATTAGACCCTGCAAAACATCTACATTTAGGGCGTTAAGCGCCTTTGGACGGTTAATAACTATATCGGCACGAACTTCGTCTCCACCCGTTAGAACCGTATTCTCATCAATTATTGCTGTCATACTGCGACAAAGCTCCTTAAAATATTTAAATTAGATAAAATCAGCCCGGTGGCCAGCCCATGCGGCGTCCACCCAGAAGATGAACATGTAAATGAAAAACTGTCTGGCCTCCTTCTGTGCCGGTGTTAATAACCACGCGGTAACCATCATCGAGTTTCTCCTCCTGCGCCAGTTTTGAAGCAGTAAGTAAAAGCTCACCCAGAAGCGCGCTGTCCTCGGCCGTGGCTTCTGATAAATCTCTTAGCGGTTTTTTGGGAATTATTAAAATATGTACAGGAGCCTGCGGGTTAATGTCGCGAAAGGCCAGTACCCTTTCGTTCTCAAATACTATATCAGCCGGGATCTCCTTTTTAATGATCTTTGAAAAGACTGTCTCTTCAGCACTCATAAGCAGACTCCCTTAATTCAAAAGCTAACTGCGCGGATAATAACCTAAATTCGGCCGAGTTTATAGCTTCACAAATCGCCTAACTATGGCAGCGGCTCTAAAAGATGCGGATATGCGCACAACCATCTGATAATACTTGTTTTTGTTGATATTTAAGGCACGTCCGTACTTCACCCGAATATTTCACGAGAAATCTTAGTAGGCCTTAAATGCTTATCTGAACAAGACTCCCGCCCAGAGCTCTTCCAAAAATTCATCAACAGGAACAATCTCTATTCCGCCGTCCATTACTCTGCGAACCTTCTCCCGGCACACAATAATTTTTCTCTTTAATTTCATATCATCTGAGAGTGCCTTCATGCCTTTAAGATCGGCATACTTAATCTTGTCTGTTGACTTCACCTCAATAGCAACACTGTCTCCAACGATAAAGTCAACCTCCAATCTTGAATGGGTACGCCAGAAAAACACAGGAAGTGATAAACCGACATAATCAATATAAGCCTTAATCTCTAATAAGATCATATGCTCTAACGCCCGTCCATAAGCAGAAGTTCCGGGAACAAGCTCATAGCGGTTCAGGAGCTGATTGGTTACTCCCAGGTCAAATAAATAAAACTTACTGGAAGCAACTGCTTTTCTGGATGGGGTCTTTCTATAAGGCTCTAAAATGTGTCCTACCAGGGTATCACTTAAGATCTGAAAATAATTCCTAACTGTATTTAATTTAACTTCTGCATCTTGAGCAATTTTACTGTAATTTATAACCTCTCCGTTAGAAAGTGCCACTACATTAAGAAAACGTGAAAAATTTCCAATAGAGCGAACCAGTGCTTCAGCTTTTATTTCCTGTTCCAGATAAAGACCTACATAATTCCTGAGTTCCTCACGAAACATTTCAGACTGGATAATTGCCGGAAGGCTTCCCCTTATTAGACGCTCTCCCCGTAACTCTACCGGTATTTCCGGCCATACAAGTGGATGTAGAGTCCTCTGCCAGACTCTGCCTGGCAGTAAGTTAATATGTCCTCTCTTAAACTTGCGGGCGCTGCTTCCGGTTAGTACGACCCTGAGGCGAGGGTTACGGTCAAGCAGTACCTGCACTTCATTGAAAAGTTCCGGTACTCTCTGGGCTTCGTCAACAACCAGCACCTGACACTCTGCCGGCAGGCGCTCGCGCAGTAATTCTGGATTGGCTGAATATTCACGGAAAGCATCGCTCTCCATCAGGTTCACTGTATAGGCAGCTGATAATGTTTCCTGACATAATGTACTCTTACCGGTCTGACGTGGCCCCAGAAGAAGAATTGATTTGTGTTTGAGCAGCCCGGCTAAGTCGAGAACTCTCTTAAAAATCATACAACTATAATGTAATATTTTGCGAAATATTACAACTCAGTTGTAATATTTTAGCTATTATTCTATAACTATTTAATTTGACTAGATATAAACTGCTGTGAATTGCGATGGCCTCGTTAGACGGCGGTCGAATAGCTCTTTGAATTTTTACACATTCAGCACCAGCTTATCTTCCTCGTCCTCGCCCGTAATCTCAAGCTCCCCGCTGGCGTCATCGTAATTAACATAAATCAGATTACCAACCGCGTCCTTAATGTCCTCAAGATGAGTAATAATGATTATCTGCTCAAAGCGGTTACTGAGGCGCTCTAAAAGGTTAAGCACGTTGTAGCGGCGGGTCTGATCAAGTGAGCCAAAAACTTCATCCAGAACCATAAAAGATACTGCCTGCCCGGCCCGCTCGGCCAGCATATGAGAGAGTGAAAGCCTCAGACAGAGATTGAGCACATCCTGCTCACCGCCACTTATTACAGCCTTGGGGCGGCCGTCTTCAGTTACAGTTGGCGTAAAATCATCTCCGATTTCAACACTGGTATAGCGCCCGTCAGTCAGGTCCGCCAGAAACTCGCTGGCAAGTTCAGCCAATCGCGGTCTTAAAGTCGAATTCAGATATTTTCTGAAATCAGTAAGCAGCGCATCAGCCCTTTCATACTCAAGCATACGGGCCTTAAGCTCTTTAAGCTCACTGCTTCTGCGGTCAAACTCTTCAAGCTCACCGGCAGTACGCTTAAGCATACTTTCAAGCCCACTTACCTCACCCTGCAACTTAACAGTCTGAAGTCTGCTAAGCTCCATAAGCCGCGCTGAAGCCTCAGCAGCGCCCTTAAGGCGACTGTAAGTATCAGGCGAAAACTCGAGCTTATCCCGTTCCTTTAAGGCACCCGCGGAAAGTGTCTCAAGTTTTTTGATTTTGCTCTGCTGACTTTCTTTCTCTTCCTTCAGCTCTGCCAGTTCAGCTGCTGCCCTGGCTAATTCTTTTAACGCTGCTATCTGCCTGCTGTGTTCTCCGGCCTCCGTTTTAAGCTCGTCAAGCTTTGTTTTAAGCTCTCTTACCTCCTCCGGCTCCTGTTTAAGCTCTGAAAGTTTTTTTTTCAGAACCCTTTAATTTCTTACGGACCTTTTTTAATTC
>RFHI01000009.1 GCA_003696425.1 Candidatus Dadabacteria bacterium
CGAAAACTTAACAAGCTTAACCAGGAGCGCCAGGACACCGAAGCCAGGATTAAAGAGATCTCTGTGAAACGGGTAAAGGCCGGAGGGGAGCTGCCCTGGGGTATCGCGGTATGGGATGCAGATTTTCATACCGGTGTAATAGGAATAGTTGCCCAGCGGCTGGTTGAAACGTTTTACCGGCCGGCTGCGGTAATGGGAGCTGATGTTGCCGGAGTTTATAAAGGTTCTGTTCGTGGGATAAAAGGCTTTAGCGTTATAGAGACGCTTGAGGCATTAAGTGAGTACTTAATTAAATTCGGCGGGCATGAGGGCGCCGGAGGTTTTTCAATTGCAGCGGATCGTGTTTTAGAGTTTGCCGAGGCCTTTAATGAAGAGTGTAAAAAACGTCTTGATGACATAGAAACTGAGCCGAGTGCTGTCGCTGATACTGAATCATCGCTTTCGGAAATTAACCGCGAGCTGGTGAGTGAGCTTCAGGCTTTTGCTCCCTTTGGGATTGGCAACCCGTCGCCGCTCCTTTTAGTACGTAATCTTAAAGTTATGGATGTTAAGATCTTAAAAGATGCCCATCTTAAGGTTACCTTTAGCGACGGAAGCCGTTATATCTGCGGACTGATGTGGTATAAAACCGGCCATCCTGCGCTGTTAACCGGGGCCCGGGTAGATGTAGTAGCAAAGCCTGATACTAATACGTTCAACGGAATTACCGAGCTTCAGCTTCATCTGCATGCGGTAGAAAGGGCCTGAGGTTACATCAAGCAGTGCAGGTAGAACGCTATGGTTGTATTTCTTTTTAGGGGTTAAAACTGTAACAAAAGTTATGATTTGTTACGCAATTGGCAGCTCAGCCCAGCCAAGTTCTTCAGCCAGCGCCTCACGAAACCAGCTCTGCTGGGCAGTAATAAGCCTGTAGTGGTAATCCAGGTCTTCAACGCTTATGCCGGCCGCACCGAGGGTGGCGCTAAGCACCAGGTAGTGTCCTACCAGGCTGACTTTAATTCCTACCAGGCCATCGGCAATTTCAAGTGCTGCTACCAGAAAATCGTGAGAGGAACGCAGCGGCACGGCTGCCACGTTAACACCCATATAAATAGTGGTCTCCTGCGGACGCTTAAGACCCTCAAGTAAAACTTCAAGCTCTTCATCTCCGCCAAGGCTAAGCATCCAGCGAATACTGTCCGGATTTTTTTCCTTCTGGCATTCGTCCGGATCAAATCCGCGCCGCAGGATAAATTCTTCAACAAGCCTTACCGGATCCTTTCCACCGGTAATCTTACGGATATTTACTGCTGCAAATTTTTTAACTTTTCCCATCAGGGAAAACTTATAAAAAAGTGCTTAAAACAGCAACAAATTACCGCCGGGCCCCGCGGGGCTGGCCGAACTCCACCACTGCACTCATAATGAGTGTTATTTAGTGCCTCATTTAACTGCGATTAATTAAATCATCAGCTCTTTTACCAGCGCAGCAGCAACTTCATTTGAACTTGGATTGTACTGGCCGGAATCAATCTGCTCTTTAAGCTGACTTAGCCTTTCAGTACGATCAGGGACAGCAGTCTGCTCCCGGGTTCCAAAATCTGAAGCAATTTTAACAGCTTCAGATTCAGAACGGTTAGCCTGCTCCTGACTGTTAGCTTTAACTGCATCTGTGTTGTGAGGATTCTGCGTTGAATTTAACGCAGAGATTAAGCGATCAATGCGATGTACTTTCATGACACACCTCGTCCTTGACTATAGAATCTCGGGATATTTCCCCCTGAAAATCCTGAGAATCTATGGGTTTATTCCTTTGCGACCCTCCATGGCCAACGACGAGCTTCCTTTCTGCGCTAGTATAGTCGGCCCCTCAGGGGGCAATCTTAAGCAAAAAATAAATTTTATAACCATTTGTAATTAAAAACGATTTTTAAATGACGGCATTTTCCGGCATGATAACCGGGTAGAGCCGGAAAGGACCCTGCTTTTATGCTCACAGTTAATATTTACAGCATAGGTAAAATAAAAAGCAAAGCTCAAAGAGAGCTTGAGGCGGAGTATATTAAAAGGCTTTCAGCTTTTTTAAATCTTAAGCTTATAGAAATTCCGGTTGCTCATTCTGCAAGCTTAAGCCCCAAAGAGCGAAGAGCACAGGAATCACAAAAGTTTCTGGCTAAAATCAAACCTTCTCAGTTTTTAATAGTGCTGGATGAAAACGGAATAGAACTTAGCAGCCAGAAATTCGCAGACAAAATAAGCTCACTCAGGGAAAGCGGCACAGATGAAATATCCTTTGCAATTGGAGGTACTGACGGCTGGCATCAGAGCGTAAAGGATAAGGCGGGGCTGATTCTCTCTCTTTCACGGATGACCTTTCCGCACCAGCTCACCCGCCTTATTTTGATTGAACAGCTTTACCGGGCTGCCAGTATAATTTTAAACAAACCCTATCATCGCGAGTAGGGTTTTTGCTACTTTGGAACTGTGATGATAATATTAAGTCAGATATGAAACTTTCCAATCGCGAAGAATATCTCACAAGTTTGACCCCCGAGCAGCGGGAGGAGTTTCGTCTTATCGAGCAGGATGCAAAAATTATAGAAAAGATCTTAAAGGATAATTCAGAGTTCGATCCTTCTGACCTTTTTCAAATTACATACCGATTAAGACTCTCTCCTGAAGAACGGCTGTCTCTTGGACTGCAAAGAAGAATGATATGTTATGATAGGTAATCTAACTTCAGAGGAACGTATACTGCTTAAAGCTTTTAACAAGCATGGAGTGCGGTATATTATTGTTGGACTAAGCAGCGCCGTGTTGCAGGGTGCACATGTGATTACCCAGGATATTGATTTATGGGTGGAACATCTCGGGTCGGAACAATTTTTAAATGCGGTAAAGGAGGCAGGAGCGTTTTACGTGCCACCTGGTGTGGCTGGTGTCAATCCGCCGATGCTTGGCCCCGGAGCTTTTCGAATATTTGATCTGGTAACACACATGCATGGATTAGATGAGTTTTCTGTGGAATACGATAAAGCTGAAATAATGAATCTTTCAGGAATTGAAGTAAGAATACTTCCACTCGAAAGGATCATTGTAAGTAAAGCTGCTGCAGACAGAGAAAAAGACCGTGCTGTTCTTCCGGCTCTTAAAGCTGCCCTTGCTGTGAAATCCAATCTTAAATAACTGGTTGACAGGATGGCCACATAAGCGCCTGTAAAAACAGCATAATATTTGTCCTTGGCTTTGAACTTTCTTTTTACTGCCTGGTCTAAGAATACAGAACAAACGGTTTTAATTTTCCCGGGATGTATCAAATGCTGGAAAATCTACTATCAGGAAGTCATACTGTTACAGCTAATAAAGGTTTCAATGTGAGTTCTTATCAGAAGAGCCCCCAGAGTCAGGAAGCACTGGTATCTGCTGCTGCTAATGGCGATAAAGACAGCTTTCGAAAGCTTGTCGAATTCTACCAGGGCTCTGTCTTTAATTTAATTATGCGACAGGTAGGTGACTTTCACACCGCCGAAGAGCTCTCGCAGGAAGTTTTTATAAAAGCCTACCAGGGAATTAAAAAATTCAGGCAGGATTCAAGCTTTAAAACCTGGCTGATTCGAATAGCACTGAATCACACCAATTCATATTTCACTTCAAAAAAATATAAGAAGCAAAAAATTACAACTAACTTTGAGGTTTCTCTTCATGATACTGGCCAGGCTGATGCTGAAGAGATGCAAAACCGTAAAGAGCTTGTAGGATGCTTCCAGAAAGCATTAGCACAACTCAAACCGCGTCAGCGCGAAGTAATAGTACTCTGCGCGCTTGAGGGAAAAAGCTACGAAGAAGTAGCAGGCATTCTTAAAATTCCGGTCGGAACTGTCCGCTCGCGGCTAAATGCAGCTCGGCTGAGTTTAAAGAAACTAATGAAAGATTTTAGGTGAGGTAGCTATGAACACAGAAGAATTTGAAAAACAGTTCGCTGATTATCTGGAAGGTACAATGAATAAAGAAGAGAAAGAACAATTTGAAGCTGCCCTGGAATTTAACCGGGAGCTTAAAAATTCACTTAAAGAGTACCAGACGCTTTTAAGCATAGAGAAGCTTCTTTCCGAAGAAAAGCATGAACCTGGCCCGAATTTTACTGCCAAGGTAATGGAACGTCTCGACCAAAAAGAGTCATTTCTATTGGGAATGGGTTCCTGGCTTCAGGCATTAAGC
>RFHI01000045.1 GCA_003696425.1 Candidatus Dadabacteria bacterium
ATTAAATTCATTCACTTCCCGCGGCCCTAAATCTATTCGCCGTAAATGGCTGCTGCTGATGCTGTGGCAGTAGCAGGAGCTGATCAGCCGAATGCGGGATGCTGGCTGCAGATCCACTCAGAAATCTGAAAAACAGTAACCAGTGAGCGGAATCAGAACCGAAAATCAGCTGCCAGCTCTCAGCTCCAGCTTTCGGCTTTTCAGCTTTCCGCTTTTCAGATGCAGAAGCGGCAGCTGATCTGCTGAGAGCTGAATGCTGGCTGCAGATCCTTCCGAAATCTGAACAACAGTAATCAGTGAGCGGAAGCAGAACCGGAGAACAGAACCGGGAATCAATGCCCGGCTGTCTGCTAAACTGCTTCCCTACTGTAGGATACCGGAATTTCTCCGCCCGATGTCTTCCGGCGCAACCGGCAGTATTTTTGCCGGCTGACTGCAAGGTTAGTTAGTGCTGCGCTTCTCTCACCACATAAAAGCTCAATGGTTTTGCCGGAAAAAGGCTCCTGCAACACTCCATCAATTGCCATACGAATATAAAATGACCTTACACTTAAGTTAATAAGATCTGCCCTGCTAAAGCTCGGAGCAAAAGTTTCTTCCATCACAGCAGCATCCTCGCCACCAAGTTGGAAAGCAATTAAATTACCCACTAAACCTCGCAGCATGGCAGATACACTTTCCGGCAGTTGACCCGCCATCTGATGCGCAACTGTGAAGCTGATTTTTCGTTTATGTGCCTGTTCCAGACTTCTGTTAAAGCTTTCGGTAGCAAAGTTTTGAAATTCGTCAATATAAATATAAAAATCGCGGAGCAATCTGCGGGGGCGCATCGCGCGGGCTGCAGCCGCAGAATTAATCAGTGCCAGAAAAAGACTGCCCAGAAGAACTGCATTCTCCTTCCCAAGGTGATGCTTAGGTACTTTTACCAGCAATATTTTGTTTTGATTCAGAATTTCTGTAAAATTAACGCTGGAGTCACTGTGACCAAGAACAGAACTTATCATATTAGTAGCCAAAAGTCCTGAAAGCACATTAGCTAATCTGATAATTTCGGGAGTTTCAAAAATCTGCCCCTCTTTGTCTGCAGCCACCTGTTTATGCAACCCCATTTCTTCGGTAAACGCATAAAAATTCTGGCGGTACTGAGCATCGCTCAATATCCTTAAAAGATCTGCCAGCGTGAAACCATTAATCTTAAATCCCAACTCAAGCAGCTTAAGTACAACTCTCTCTACGCTTTCAGGCCATTCCATTTTACTAGCATGCTGCAAGGCCTCCCCTACTGCTGTTACAGCCTGCGACTCTAATTCACTTGGAAAACTTTGAAATGGATTAAATACGGGGATAAAATCCGGATCGGTCGGATCAAAGACTACCAGATCTTCTCTTCTTTGCTCAGGAACAAGTGTAAGCAGTTCATCAACCAGATCGCCGTGACAGTCAACTACAGCCAACCCGTAACCATCGCACATATCGCTGCGGGCCAATAGCTCAATCAGTTTTGACTTGCCGGAGCCAGACTTGCCCATAATGTGAATATGTTTCTCACGATCAAGCCTCTTTATTCCGAACTTCTCTTTATGCTTGCGATAATTTGTAACAGCAAACAGCGAGACCTGATCTGAGTCATCTCCCCCGGGAAGGTTTGACGGCGCACTGGCAGTGGCAAACAGGGACTGAAAAACATTACAGTTAAGCTTAAGATAAACTGGGTGCCATAGTGATGCCAGCTCCTTTGATGAAAGAATAAAAGGCGCTCTGAAAACTCTGTCCTGAAAGGCCTTTAGAGCCTTAGCTCCGCGCCTCTCTTTTTTCACAACAAATTTATTAAAGTCGCCATTATTTATAAAAGCCACTCCTGCCCTGATTGCGCGCAGCTCTTCCCCGGCTGCCCGCTCTAACTCCTTTCTGGTGTTTAAATCACACCCGCTTTCAAGCGGCCTGATAGCAGCTATGCGCATATTAACTTTAAACTGCTTATCTTTCAGTTTCGGCGGATAGGCTTTGGCAAATTTTCTTAAGTATCCCGGCTTGAACCACATCATTGTTCTAAACGGATGACTTCCAAAATGCTTAAACATCTCATATCTCAACTTCAAATGAAGTGGCCAGCTGTCACGCGCCCGCCGACAAACTACTTGAAAGATATAGTGCTTTTCTGCGGGAAGTAATGAAAGAATATTAAGCAAGGGAGCTGAACAATCAGCATCACGCTCAAGATATGTAGCAAAAGGCACTACCGCTTCCCTTAAGGTTGTAAGCTCCTGGGTAACAACTACATCATCAGGCTTAAAGCTGCGGGTAAAATCATCTATTTCTTTAATCTGTGCCTGCGGCAGCATTGTATAGAGCACATTTGAGAGAATCTCAAGAGTGGCTTCTGAGGCTGTCAGGCAAAACTGAGCCTGCTGTCTGTGAGCATATATTTCAAGAGCAAAGCTTTCGCTAATTTTTTCGTGCGAAACACACAGGGCCTCTGAGAACTCCCCTTCTTTAAACACTTCAAATGCTGCAATTAAATGTCCGGCAGCTTCGGAGATCTCTTCGCGCGGTATGAAGACGCAGAGCGTCTTTATATTTTCCATAATGAAAACATATCCGGTAAATAATTAATAAAAATTAAAGTAAGACCTCGGAAATTATTTGCACTGCTTTTTCAGCACTGTGCGAATTGTCGCGGACGACGATACTGCCACGGCACTTCCTGCCACTAAGACAGCCAGCGCACTTACATCCGGAAAAGAACTGCTTTGATAACGTTGGCTGTGACAGAAGAACTGCCACAGACCAGCTAAAACTAAAACAAGGTCAAACCACCACAACTTTAAGAGAACACAAATCCTGTTTTTAGCCTTACCAATAAATTGCACTCAGTCAATCAGATGAATGTAAAAATAATGTTAAAAATTTTGTTCTTACTTACCCGCTGGAGGCAAATCACCTCAGAAAAAGAGGAGAATCGTTATGGCAATCAATAATAGGTGTGATTTCAGGCGGTTACACAGGTCACTGGTTATTCTCATGTATCCATAACAGTTTACAGGTAGCACCGACTACTGGCCGTCGTCGGGAAGCCTTATAACTTAAGATTTTAATATGTGATTTAATAAACCAGTAGGTATCAGGCAAGCTAGCTGTTATTGCCTGCCCTTTTTGAGATGTAAATTATGGGAACCGCGCGTGACAGGAACCCTTCCGCTGAGGAGGCCACGCTTAATTTTGAAGAAGATCTCCGGATTCCCTCCGATGAGCGCCGTGGATATGTTCTAAACGGGGAGCATATTAATGCCCGCCCCGCTCTCAATCAGGATGAACTCGACCGCTTCAACGTGTTAAAGGAAGAGCTAAACCGCCACGGTGGAGTAAGAACTCTTTTAAATGATATTGATGGTAGCTTCATTGTTTCCTCAGTTGAAACCAGAATAGTCCCTGATAGTGATAACGTTCTGGAAATCTCGATTGACCTTGGAGGAACTGAACATGCTGGAAATATTACCTTGCGGGTTGACTATCCACTGGGCCTCTCTGAACTTAATCAGCTTGAACGCAGACTGACCGCGCTTGAAGAAACCTCCAAAGACAAAATACTGGAGACTTTAGCTGACTCGCTGGATATAAGGCGCGGCTGGACAGACCATATCTCGGTCTCAGGGCTTACAATCTCAGGCAAAAGCAGTGTCACTATGTTTCGCTCGCACTGGCAGGATGTAGAGGCCAAGGACCTTAATGCAGCCGGCGCTATTTACAAACAGTCGGAATTTGAAAATTTTAAGGCAAGCGGAACCTCAAACGGTTATGCTGCAGACTTCTCGGAATCCATCTTCAGGGAAGGGTGCGATCTCTCTGGCTTTCGCACACTGCAGAACGGATCACTTAACGGCGCAGTCATATCGGAAGACACAAGCTTCGCAAATCTCGATTTACGCGGTACTGACCTGCAGAATCTAAAAATTATTTTAGAAGATGGCAGTGTTGCTACTATTGAAGACTTTATTGAAAACGGTGGAGAAGAAGCACGTAAGACATTAATGCATATATTTCGCGGTGCAGTCTTTGATTCTACCACCCAAATGGATCCAAAGCTTAAGGCGCTCTTTTATGACGTCTCAGAAGTGATGGAAGAACCTCCAAAAGAAGGGATCTCTTCTAAAGAGGAATTGTTCACTGCGTTAAAGGAGAATATGATCATAGGCAGCAGGACTATTGAAGCTGTGGATAATGATCATGTATTGGGGATAGAGCTTAATGGTCCTGATAATATCCTTGTTGTTGCAGTTGATGAAAACAACAGGGCCAAGGTGAGAATTGAAGGGGAGATTAGCTCTTCTCTAAGCGGAACAGCCCTTGAGCATATCAATGATACTAATGCGCTAACAGCCGGTGAAGCTTTTAAGCTGGTTCTTGCGGCAGTTCGTGAAGCCAACCGCCAGTATTCCTATGATACCTCGTTTATAAGTCCTGCAGAAGACGAACCCGAGTCCCCTTCCAGCCCTACTCCCCCGCCGGGGCCAGTCGGCGCAATAGAAGATGCGGACTTTGAAGAAATAGAAGATAAAGATACTGGTGAGCCGAGAAGGATAAGAGACACCGGGGAGAAAGAAGAAGAAGAGGGAGACACCAGCGATACATCCGGGGGTGCTGCTGCTGAACCTGCGAGAGCCCCTGCAAGTGGAACAGAACCGGGACCGAATGCCGCTGAGGAACCGACTCTTCCGCCAGAAGAGCCGCATGTTAAATCCGAAAATCCTGAAGATCCGGTGGACACTACAAGCAGATCAACAGACAAAACACCCTCTGAAAAGGACAAAGAGTCTGAACCTCCTTCTGAAAGCACTCCCGTTAAACCTGAAACCGACGAAGAATCAGCTGCCGCAGACATCACGGACGAACCGTCCTCCGAAGAGACTGAAGCTGTAGAGCCATCCCCGGCTGCAAGGAAAGATGCAACAAGGAGAGAGATAACCCCTGAAGAGCTCGCCCGGTTAAAAGAAAATAGTGATCTGCTGATTATTGATACATCCAGGGAACCGGAAGAATTGTCGATTGCCGATGCTGAAACACCGCTTGTGGGGGTTAAAGATAGCGGTGCTGAGAAGCTTAAAGCAGGTGTTAAGAAACTGTTTGGTAAAGGTCAGGAGCTTCAACCGGCTACCGTCAAAAAGGCTTTAAAGGAAAACATTTCCCTACCGGAGGATAAAGATACTCCCATAGTAATTTACGATCCTGAAGATCGGGGTATTGCTCTGTTAACTGCCGATACGCTAAAGGATGCAGGCTATAATAATGTTTCTGTACTTAGTGGAGGCCTTTCGGCTGCTAAGCAGCAGGCAATTGACCAGTGGAATGATTCCAGCATTAGTTCGGTTGATGATTTAACAGTAAGACTAAAGCCAACCGCAGGTTTTTTTCAGGAGGTTCCGCCGGAAGCCCTTCTTAAAGCATCAGAAGATGCGATTATTATCGATACCGGTCCGAAAGAGCAGTTTAACTCACGCCAAGGCCACATTCCGGGGGCTGTAAATATTGCACCTGAAGAGATCCAAAAAGCAGAAGATCTGGATAGCCTGCGAAATCTTCTTAAAAAATACGGCATTGAAACAGGCAGCACGCTTCTAATTACAGGACCTGAAAGATTAACACTAAGCTACAAACTGTTTAATCAAGCATACCCTGGATCAATTATACCCGTGGAAGGCAGTACCGAAGATTTTGTAAATGCCGGTATTGAAATGGATCTAAATGATGGTCCTGCACCAATTTCCCCTGAAAGGTTAATTGAAGTTCCGCTTGAAAATATAAGATCGATCCAGGGCATTACCAGGGCCATTAAAAACCCCGATGGTACTACTACAAACCTTGCTGAGCTTAAACTTATCTTCAGTGAAAACGGCGGTGAAGTTGAAGTAACCGTCCAGGGAACCTTCGGAGAGGCTCTTAAAGACTGGCAGGAGAAAATTTATAAAGGTGCTGCGGTAAAGAATTTTGCATTAGCCAGTGAGACGCCTGATTATCTTACCTTCCGGCACAGGCACTTAAATTTAGAAGAGCTTGTAAGCGAAGATCCATATAGTATTGTACTTGACTGGCTTAAGATACACAGCGGGGAGCTTCGTGATCTGACGGTTAATACTTTAGAGAAGTCAGATGAAAACGGCGGAACTTTACAGATACAATACCGTAACGGCCTGACACTAAGCTGGCAGGGAATTGATGAGCGGCCTGAAGTTCAAAAGCTCTTGCTTAAACCGGAAGAGCCAAAGGCTAAAGATCCTCAAATTCAAGAGCCCAGCCCCCTGGAAGATCTTTTAAAAGAGCCTTACCTGCTCTTTCCCGAGGATCTGAAACCGTATCTTGGCAATCCGGATCTTTTTGTCATTGATACAAGAGCGGCTGCTCAGTTTAAAGAGATGCATATTGCCGAATCGTTAAATCTCTCTCCTGAAGATTATCTTAGCGCCGGCGAGCTTGCAGCTCGTATAGCCAAGAATCCCGACAGGAAACTCTATAAAGAACTTAATCTGACAGAACGGACTGGCACTTCATTTAAGCGCTTCAGGCGCATGCCGTGGCGTGAAAGGTTTCAACTGGCTTATTCGGCCTTATTGGAGGATTTTGATCCTGAAGAGCAGAGGAGTGCTTTTGAAGCTCTGGGAGTACTTGATCCTGTTACGGAAAATGAAAGAAGAGCAGCTGTTATTAAAAAACAAAGAGAAGAGGCCTTAAGAAGCTTTGGCTCTCCGGTTGGCCGCGCTTATGAGCTGATTGATTCTATTAAAAATGGGGCAAGCTTTGTAAAGAGCGGTATTCCTTTTAGAACCCAGATGACTCTTCCTGAATGGCGAAAGCTTACCCGTGAGGAACAGTACCGCGAGGCACTGGCCTTAATTAAAGACAGTGATAATCAGAAACTGGAAGAGATGGGGCTTGTCTTAGAACGTTCCCCGGAGGACTATGTACGCGAGCGGCGCCAGCGTGAAAGTAATAGAGCCGTTGTGCTTATTGGAGAGGCAAACGATCCCGAGTCCCAACAGAGAATAAGCGCTATTCAGTATGACCTTGAACATCGTCTCCATTTTGGCGGAAAAGTTTTTTATGTGCACGGAGGTATTCAAGGGTGTGTCAACTCGCTAATGCCAATTGAGGGCAATAATTCAGTAAATAGCAGTGAAGAAGCTAAGAAGCAGGCTGCAAACCTGGCGGAGCTTACGAAGCAAAAGAGCTGGACCGCTGCTGAACTTGCGCAGGTAATTGGCCATCCAGGAATTCAGATTGTAGATACAAGACCGAGACTCGATTATTACCGCAGCCACGTTCAGGGAGCCATTAACCTTCCACTTGAAGAGCTCCCCACCCTGCCGTACAGCAGCGCTGACTGGAAAGGCGAGTTTCAGAGACATAGAGAGCAACTTAAAGCCTATGGCCTTGATCCTCAAAAAACTCTGGTAATTTACGGCCCGGCAGATGAAGGTACTCTCGTTGATCTTGAGTTATATTTTCTTGCCCCAGAAAGAACAGCTCACAGTGTATCTTCAGCCTTCCCGGAACTTTCCCGCGCCGGCGTACCGATTGAGGTTCCATCGTACAGAGGAGATAGCGGTCTTGAAAGCGAGCTTTTAGCTTTGACATCAGCAGATCTGGGTGAGGGCCCCTCTGTTAGCTTTAACCAGCTTAAGCCTTATCTTGATGCCGCTAACAGATCGCTTGTAGTAATAGACATACGACCCGAAGATGAATTTAAGGCGGGTCATCTTCCGAATTCTGTTAATATCCCCTTTGCCAAGATAATGCTGCCTGACTATCGAAGAGGAGAAGAGTACAACAGAGAAGTACGCCAAAGGAACGCTGAGATACTTAAAGAGGCAGGAATTCCTGAAGACTCCACTCTGGTAATTGCCGGTGAACGCATCCGCGGCGTGTCAGGAATTACTCCGGAAGTAAGGGTAACATCTGTTTTAAAGCTAAGCTGGCCTGATAGCGGCATATACTACCTTGACGAAAGCATTACCAGCCTTGACTACCCGCTCGATACGGTAAAGATTGGATCTGCCCGCCGGGTCAATCCCGATGCATCACGGTAGGTGCAATTAAACTCAGGCAGCCTCATCACCCTCAAGTCGAAAGCAGCTCCTTCGCTTTTCAAACCTGATATTTTTCCCGCTTAAAACTACCTGCCTGGTTTTTTCAGGATTGAGATTGAGGTACTCACAAATTGAATTAAAGGAAAAAATATAATCATTATTTTCGTTTTTAAAGAAATTTAACGCGCTAACACGCTCCCGTTTAGAGCCCCTTAAATCATTGATGGCTGTAACCAGAACAGCCCGCATCAAAGTTCTTTCAGCAGGGCAAATGGTTTTTTGACTGATTTCGCTACTGTTTATTAAGCTAATTAACTTCTCATTTTTACTACAGCTCATAGCTCCTCCTCTCCACCGATAACAAACCAGCATCCGGCAGCTTAAAAAGCTACAAAACCTGTGATATCTGCCTAAATTTAAAAACCTGATGGATTTCCCGAAACCTGCAAACCAGAGCCTGAATATATACTTATAGTAATACTATTATTAATGTATGTAAAGCTATTTTACACAAAAGTACGCTAACCGCTGGAAAAGACTGTACACTTTTTACTATCCAGCTCTTTTTTTGGATATCCAAAGGCGATGTAACATAATATTTCATTTCTTACATAACACTTACAGATATTGGAACCCGTAGCCTCCCTATACTGTTTGACGTGGTAGCAACAGGCGTGATTTAAAGCGCCCGATTAATGCTTGCTGGCTGCCCTCAGTAAACAGTAAATCAAAAAATTTACCGGTTTTTGTACCATCCGAATAGTCAGTTAAAACTGCTGTTTTAACTGTTGAAAAGCTTTCTTTTCGGACGGTCAGTGTTAAGTTGGGCATACCTATGAAGGGTTCTAAGAGCGGTGGTTTAAAAAATTATTGCAGCAGCTGCGCAGTAAATCGTTTCTTAAATGGCTTGCTGCTTATCACTGCTTTTCTGCTGATAATGAAAGCAGGCTGCTCAAGTGCTCAGGAGCAACAAGAGCTAAAAAGCGCAAAGCAGCAGGTTCTTAAACAAATTTCCACAACTCTTGCGATCCCTGAATCAAGCAGGTTTTACAAAGAGATTGAGTCTCAATTTTCGTATTCTACCTCTAACACTAACGGGACCTTCCAGTTAAAGCTCAAACGCGGCAAAAGCGGCATTTATGCCCACTACCGGGGAAATCACGGAATTAAGTTTCCAGCTGAAGACGAATTAGAAGGAGAAATCCCATTTACCAGGGATGATGCTCGAAAAATTGCTCAAAAATACAATGAATACTTTAAAGCTGCCGCCGCAAACATTCAAAAAGTAGCTGTGCTACCCGCGTGCAAATCATCGCACACTGAAAAGACCAAGCGATTCAACGCAACTGAATCAAAAACAGCTAATGTTTTAATAGATATGCTTTTTGTCTCCATTGATAAGCAAAAAGAGCTGCCTTTTATTCCAGATAAAAATCTTGCTCTTAAATACTATGGAAGGTCAGGTCCTGATTCAGTTCTAGCTAAAACTCTTAAAATTCCATGCCTGCCCTACCGGATCAGAGTTACAGAAAAGTATGTGTATCGTCTTAGCGGTAGGGCAGCTTTTAAAAGTTATGACATACAAAACTCAACAGATAAAAAGGAATTAACTTTGGCTACGGGCAATGAGAACAAAAATTAATTTATTTAGTCTGTTTCTGATATTATTTTTTTGGGGCCTGCCTATGCCAGCCATCGCAGTTAACCCCTGGGATGCCGTGATACTAAAAGAGGCCATTAGAAACCGAAAAAACATAAAAAATAACGTTATCCCCGGGGTTAAAGCCAGGGAAAAAGCTATCGCCGACAAACTGAATGAAGGCTTTGGTAAAGGGATTGTAAAACAAAAATACCATGAAAACATGGGAGCAGGATTTGGAGATCTTATGGACAACATCTGGAATGACCTTAAATCACTCGGCAAAGGAATTTACGGAAAACACCGCCACTCCTGTTTTGCTTACAGTATAAAGGGAATTTGCTGGAAAATTGAATGGGGCTGGCCCCCAAAAATTAAACTGGATCTTGTTAAACAGTACCGCTGGCCAGTCGCCGCAGTAGAACTATCAAAGCATCCCGGGCAAAGCGGCTACATACACCCGCTAATTAACAGACCAATGATAAAGCTGGCTGAAAAGCTTGAAGGCAGTATAGCTCCCTCATTAGTAGTTTCAAGTAACACCTTCGCCGCAGTTAAAGCAGGAGAAATGGCAAGTTTTAGCCGTGAGATGGCAAGATCAAAACTAAAGGGCACTCCCAAACCCGAAGAACCTGATCTGAACGGAAACCCTCTAACTTTCCTTGATAATGGCGAAATAAAAGATGCCATTGATGTTATTCATGATAATTTTGATGACTACCGCACACGGGTTGGAAACGCCTCTCCCGCTAAAAACATGTACCGCTACATGGAATACCGTGTGCTGCCGCCTGCAGGATTTGACTGGATAGCATCGGCTCTCTCAAGAATTCCGTTACTCGGATTCTGCCACGTCATTAAACATCCCTCCATTCCATGGGCCAGCGATTGGCCGGGGATGAACCTGTTTGCTAATTCATATCTGCTTAACACCGGCATATTTCCTTTTGAAGTTACAAACAGAATCACCAACCCATATGGCTGCATTCCAACCATTAAAAGACCACCTATGATTGCGGTCTCAAATTATGCGTTCTGCATAAAGTATCTGGGACCTTACGCGCCGGCATTTAACAGATCCACCAATCTTTATTCAACTCAGGCCGCCCAGCTGGCTTTTTTTCGCGGGACACAGCTAGCTGCTACTTTAAATTCATTTCAGTTTTACCCCTTCGCTTCACACCCGGGCGATAAACCGGACAAAATCATGTGGACACGCGGCCATAATATGACCGGTAAATGTCATGAATTTCCAAAGCCCTCGCGCTACTACGGAGAGCATGCAAACGAATTTGAAGATCCGGCTGATCCGGAACGCACTGACGACTGGCGTGTAGGATATCACTGGAAATTTTTCCGTTGCTGTAAATACGATCACAGGTTTTGCTGGAAAGATAGACACCATTGTTACGATATTAAGCAGTAAGTAGTATGCAGACAGGATTTTATAAAGTCTCTTTAATTTTAACCATGACAGCATGGCTGGCAACTCCTGTATTTGCCCAGGATTTTAGTAGACCAGACAGCTTTTTCCCGCAAAACTATGCAGCCGAAAATTTAACTGATAGTCAAATTAAAGACACAAAAAAACAACCGGAGGCGGTGCGCCCTGAGCACAAAAAAGCAGTAGCTGATAAAAAAACTGTAGCTCCCGGCACCACTGAATCTTCTTTCAATAAAAAACCCTCAAAAGAAAAGATTCCTATCATCGCCATTAGCGCTGTGCTAAACGCTGCCGATCGACAGCATTTTTCTGAACATTTAAACGAGCTGATAGATACAGCTGTTACCTATGACCTTGCGTTTGGAAGCATCTATGCAGTTGGGTGGAATATATTTAAACACAGCTCTGATCTTCAAAACACAGCGATAAAAATTATAGCACGCGGGGGAGAAATACTGGATTACGGTTCCGTACCAGATGAGTATCCGGTTAAACTGTCGCCAACTTGGATAATTGAAACTGAAAAGGGTGATATTGTTCTGGAAGCAACGGGACCACTAAGAAAATATATTACCTCGGATGGCAGCTTTATGGCGACAGATGATTTACAGGATAAATCTGACTCCAAAAAGGATGCTTTGCAGGTTTTTTAATAAGGAGAAGCTATGAAAAAAATAGTTAATCTGTTTATTACGGTAATTATTTTAACTG
>RFHI01000046.1 GCA_003696425.1 Candidatus Dadabacteria bacterium
ATTAAATTCATTCACTTCCCGCGGCCCTAAATCTATTCGCCGTAAATGGCTGCTGCTGATGCTGTGGCAGTAGCAGGAGCTGATCAGCCGAATGCGGGAGGCTGGCTGCAGATCTTCCAGAAATCAGAAAAACAGTAATCAGGGTACAACCCGGAGACACAGGTAACACATCTTACCGGAGACATAGGTAACACTTAACACCTTGCCGGACCCAATTTATTCTCTCTCATTACGGTGCAAGCAGGCTGGCTCCGGCTTATAAAAGTTAAAAAATATCAATATATTAACCTTGTGACAGTATTTTGTCGCTCTTTGCTGCCAGGGCGCGCATCTAAAATAAAAGCTCTTTAATTTTGAGCAATTACGTTTTTAAGAATTGTGGCAAAGGGCTTGCATTTTATTATGCAGCCGCGTGCCGTGAAGGTTCCGGCATACGATAAACAGGTTTTATTAATGAGTGATTCTTTATACTTAATTGTTCATAAGGATCATGCCTTTGATGTCAGAGGTGTGAACAGTGGTGCCGAAATGGCGACACTCTCTCTTGCCCGTTATCTTGTACGTGCAGGAAAGAGAGTAATAGTAGCCGCTCAGCTGAAAGAAGCTGAAGAAGAAGTCGATGGAATTCAATTCTGGGATCTTGGACCTGAGTTTGATTTAAAGCACATATTCGAGCGTGTCAGAGCAGAGGGCCATTATCATCTAATCTCCGCTGGGAGAGCTCAGCCAATCTTTTTCTCGCAGCACGATCCGCTTTGCCTTTCACGATTGCTTATTTCACACGACCGCGCTGGCAACGATACCGGAATAAAACCCGAAGTGCTCTGCAGAATTGTAGATCGCGTTATCTGCGTTTCCAATGCTCAGCGGCAGGTCTTTTTGGATGCCGGGGGAGATCCAGAGAAGATTACAGTTGTTCATAACGGTGTAGATTTGGACCTTTTTTACGCTTCCGACCCGCAAGAACGCGATTACCGCAGACTAGTTTTTGTAGGAGCGATGATCCAGGATAAGGGGCCACATGTACTGCTGAATTCTTTTGCCGAGCTTAAACAGAAATACCCCGATCTAAAGCTTGATCTCTATGGCAGTGCATCCCTGTGGGGGCGGGAAAAATTTCTCGATGACAAGGCTATTGAAGCGCAGCTTCCGGATGTTAAGTTTTACGGCAAACAGCCGCAAAGTGTGATTGCTGATGCTTACAGGAAGGCCGGAATCTGTGTAGTTCCATCTATCTGGTTTGATCCCTTTCCGCTTACTGCACTTGAAGCCCAGGTCACCGGTTGTCCTACGGTGGTCTTTGATGTGGGCGGACTGGCAGAGGGGGTCTCTGATGGTGAAACCGGAGTGGTAGTGCGAGAAATATCACAACAGGCGCTAACTGCTGCACTCGACAGTCTACTGGGGGATCCAGAAAAGCTTAAAAGCATGTCAAAACGGGCTATCGAAAAAGCACGTCCATACTTTAACTGGAAGAGAGTTGCTGCAACAATTATTGAAATTAGCGAACAGGCAGCCTGCGGAAGGTTTAAAAAGAAAGCTGTTACCAGAAAGAAGCTCGGCTTTGTTACCACCTGGGATCAGGAATGTGGATTAGCCACTTATGCTGCCTATCTCTTGGAGCAGTTTAACTCTAAAGACTATGTTGTGTTAGCTGAAAATGCTGAGATAACACACAATAGCTCAGCTAAAGCAAAGGTTATACGCTGCTGGAAGAGAGGAGAAAGCAGTCTTGAAAGGTTAAGGGATGCTATAATCGAAAACGATATAGGACTGGTTCATATAAATGCACACGACCATAACTTCTTCGACATTGCCGCTTTTGAGCTGTTTGCAGCTGATTTAAAAAATGCCGGTATTAAAATCATAAGCCATTTACATACGACTTTCACATCCAGTGAAAATTTCAGACGCTATCTCCGCTCTGTTGATGGCATTATTGTACATACACCTGAAAACCGCCTGCAGGTGATTGCCAGTGGCGCTGATCCCGAAAGCGTATACGTTTTACCACACGGTGTGCATTTAAGAGACCGGCAAGTTGAAGATAAACGTTCTGCCAGCAGAAAAGCTCTGGGTCTTCCTGAAAATCAGAAGGTTATTGTGTCATTTGGATTCATTCAGCCCAATAAGGGCATCGAAGCCCTGATTGAAGGAGTTGCCCACCTAGTGCAGCGCGGCATTGATACAGCAGGATATGTACTCGGCCGCATTAATAATGCCCATCCCGGCGCAGCGCAATACTTTAATGAACTCAAGTCGATGGCTGCCAGCCTTGGAGTGCAAGACAAAATTCATTTTAGTAACTGCTTTCTGCCGGAGCAGGAGGTTTACCATTATATAGAGGCCTCTGATCTGGTTATTATGAATTACCACTCACAGTACTTTGAGGCGTCGGGCGCATGTTCAATAGCGCTTGGTTGCGGTGCTGTAGTAGCGACCTCTACCTCGCCACTATTTTCCGCATTTGGTGATGCTGTCTGGCGCTTTACGGCAGGCTTCCCACCGGCTAAATCAGTCGAGTTATTGCTGACAGATCCTATTTTAAGGAAGACGCTCAGAGAAAATGCATTACGTTATGCACGAGAAAACTGCTGGACTAACGTAGCCCGGCGACTGAGAGAGATTTATTTTGATTTTGACTTCGTACCGTACGGAAACAAAAAGGAGAAAGCTGTGGAAACCAACAGTACAACTAGTAGGAACCAAAGCGCCGGGCGAATCTTAATTCAGAATCGCTCGAATGCCTATACTCAGCGTGGCGGCGATACCATCATGATGGACAGAGTAATCAGCATTTTAAAAAAGGCAGGTTATTCTGTGACAGTTGACCTGGAGGGCAAGGAGGATCCGAGTCAGTATGATCTGGTGCATTTGTTTAACTTTGCCCTGCCGGACATGCTAAAAATTATGGCTTCAAGGGCAGTGGAACGGGGCACACCTTTTGTCGTTTCAACCATGTGTGAAGATGTACCTTCCTTCCATAATCAATCACACGCTGTGGCGGCCACGCTGGTAGAATACGTGCGACGTGGGCAGGATCGCCGCTGGTATGAGAGTAACCGTCCTGATATTTCACAGGTTCAGGCATGCCAGGCCTTTGATAATGAATGGGTGGCTCGTAATGCCCACATGCTTTTTACAAGCGGGCCGAGCGAAAGTGCTCTGCTTAAACGTTACTATCCGGGGATCAATAACCTGATAGAAACACCGGTTGGGTTTGAAAATCTTAAGGACAGTGGAAATGTTTCTGCGGATCTGTTCATAAAGGAGTTTGGCGTAAAAGATTTTATTTTGTGTGTAGGGAGGCTGGAATCCCGTAAAAACCAGCTGATGCTTCTTAAGGCGCTGGAGGACAGTGATCTTCCGGTAGTTCTTGCAGGAGGGGGGTTCTCTTATCAGCCGGAGTATGAGCAGGCAGTAAGAAATTTCAGACGAGCCGGTAAGACTATAATAACCGGACGGCTCTCGGATGAAATGCTGCTTAGTGCTTATAAAGCGGCAAAAATTCACGTATTGCCAAGCTGGTATGAGCTGCCCGGACTCGTCTCGCTTGAAGCAGCAATGCACGGTTGTAACGTTGTAGCAACTAAAAATGGAAGCGCAGCTGATTATCTCGATAAGTATGCTTTCTACTGTGAGCCGTCAAACGAAAGCAGCATATTTAACGCAGTAGTGGCAGCTTACTATGCACCGGTCAATCCAGAGCTTAGAGAACATGTAAAAGGTATAAGCTGGGATCGCTTTGCTGAGTCTCTTTTAAATGCTTACGGTCAGCTGGCAGGCAAGAAGCGTGCGCCAGAAGCGAGGGTTGCTGCACCAATTAATATCAACGCTGGAAGCCAGTCTAGTAAAGAAGGAGAAGATTCCGGTTTTATGCAGGTGCTGCTTGCCGGTGAAGAGGCGGCCAGGAATAGAGAGTATTCAGAGGCCCACAAACAACTTAAAAAAGCACTTGAACTTCAACCTGATTCAGTAAGGGCGCTTCGTGCTGTGGGGGCTGTACATCTTGCCCAGGGTGAGCATCACGAGGCCATAAAATATTTTGAGCGGGCTTACCAGCTGGACAAAAAAGATCCGAAAACTCTCAGTGGGATCGGCATGTGCAAAATGATGCAGAATAATCCGCTAGAGGCTTACCCCTATTTTGTTGAAGCGCTTGAAATTGTCCCGGATGAGCTGGTAACAATTCTTCAGCTTGTAGAAGCTTCCTATGCGATTGATCGCTTTGACGATCTTGAAAGAATCTTAAGAGGCTATGTAGCCCATCATCCTGAAGATGTTGAGATGCGCTACTGCCTGGCTGGCAGCCTATATAAGCTCGGTGAACTCGATGCTGCCGAGGCAATGGCGGATAAGGTTCTGGCGGCCAAGCCGATGCATTTGGGGGCTAAGCAGCTGAAGAATGTTATTGCTGAGGATCGTACAGCTAAAGCCAGCCAGAGGTTTTCTTCAGGTGTGGGCAGAATTAATATCCCTACACAGCAGCAATCAGAAGAGGTGCCAATCGTCACTTCAACAAATAACGGAACTGATAACATTGATCTGGCAATTTCAGAGCTTGAGGAATCCAAACGCAAGAAAGATTACATGCGGGTAAAAGAGGGGATTGAAAAGCTACTTAACGGAGTCAAGCTGAATGAAGCCCAACAGGAAAAGGTCAATGTTCTTTCTGCGGAAATAGCAGTACTTGAGGGCAACTTTGATCTGGCACATTCTCGCTATGATCAAATTCTGGCACGCAACCCCAAATCGGCAAGATCGCTTTGTGGTAAAGGAGCTCTGGCCGGAAACAGTGACAACTGGGAGGAAGCCCGCCGTTACTTTGAAGAGGCCCACAGCATTGATCCAAACTACGATGTGCCGCTGGCCGGACTGGGGCTTTACTGGGCACGGATGCGTAATCAGGAAAAAGCCTGGGATTACTACCAGCAGGCGCTTCAGCGCAACCCGGAAAATACCCGCGCCCTTCTGGGACTGATTGAGCTAGGATATCCGATGAAACGGCTTTCTGAGGTTGAAAAAGCGCTTGAGAATTATCTGGATATGCATCCTGCTGATCTGAACTTTTTATATTCGCTGGCAGGCTGCTACTTTGCCAGGGACAAACTCGCTGAAGCTATGGATGCAGTTGAAAAGATAATTCTATTTACCCCTGATCACAAGAATGCACTGGAGCTGCGTGATATGATTAAAGAGCGCCTTGGCGAACTTTCAGGGAACTCGCTCAGGGAGAACGGATAACGGTATTTAGTCTCTTTTTAAAGCAGAGAGATTGACTTGGATATATTGATTATTAACCAGTGCTGGTTTGTTAATCAATTGCGTGATGCCGGGCATACAGTTACTACCTGTGCGCTTACGGGTGATCCTGACATTCTGCTCGATGGACCGGTTATTCACATTGAGACTATAATTAAAGAACATCTTGGTGGCCGTCGGCCAGAGAGAATTCTGGTGCTTGATAACAGTGCGCCGCTGATTGTTACCGGCCTGGAGGATGCCAGAATACCGGCTGTATTTTATGCTGTTGATACACATCACCATTTGGAGCTTCATAAATATCTTTATAATGTTTTTGACAAAACTTTTATTGCTCAACGTGATTATCTGGATGATTTTATAAAGGATGGCATGCATCCCGAATGGATGCCGCTATGGGCTTCTCGTTACGTAGAGGCCAGTAATGATAAGAAATACGGAGCTGTGTTTGTGGGGAATCTCGACAAAAAGTTAAATCCGGATAGGGTCGAGTTTTTTGATAAGTTAAGTAAGCGCACTGAAATATACTGCACGATCGGAAAGTATTGGGAGATTTTTCCGCACAGTGAAATTGTAGTTAATCAGACAGTTAAGGGGGATTTAAATTTTCGCGTGTTTGAAGCAATGATGTGCGGCGCAATGTTACTTACTGAAATGTCGGCCAACGGATTAACGGATTTATTTACACCTGGAAAGCACCTAGTTACCTACACTAAACACGATGATCGCGAGGCAGCAGAAAAGATAGAGTATTATCTGAGTAACATTAGTCTTTGCCGTGAAATAGCCCATGCCGGGCGGGAGGAGATTCTTGCCAGGCATCTTGAAGATCACCGTGCAGAGGTGATCGAACAGGCGCTCAGGGAAGTAGAACACACTGAGTCTCCACTTGTTCATTTTTCGCTGGCAGCCAATTATATGATGCTTTTTAACAGGCTGGTTGGGATAGATACAGCTTATGCACGCAGAGCTCTTATTCACACAATGAAGTCATTTGAGCGCGGCGTTGGGCGGGGCGAACAGATGACAACTGAACTGGCTTACCATGCAGTACTGGCAGCTTTAAAGTATGATCAGTGGTTTGGATCTACGGCAGGTGGGGAACTTTTGCATAAAATGTCGGAAGCCTATAGTGAATTTCCCCTGATTGCTCTGGCTGAGATAAGGCGGCTTTTAAACCGTGGTGAGATCGAAAACGCCAGACGGCTCGCTCGAAACCTGTCTGACCAGGACGTTAAATTAACCTTTAGTAATGCAGAAAAGGTTATCAGCGAGTTGCTTGATATAGGTGCACAATCTGAAAGAATCTAATCTGTGTTATAACATGGGTGATAAGAAACAGGCTGCGAAAAAAACCGCAATTCAGCAGTGTTTTACAGCTCTATATTAAACCCTGTGCCTATTATCAGTTTCCTAATATCATAGTAATATGTAACCAGTTATTGACAGGCTTCCCATATGGGTAAAAAGGCCGAAGAAATTCTGTTTTTTGCTTTAGCGCTGATATGCAGTCTTGTGTTTGCCTGCATGCATATCAGAGTCAGCGCTATTTATGCTGGTGCTTTACCTGCAAACCTTCAGACCGGGACTGCGCATTTGCCGTATCAGTATCGGGTGCTTATACCCTACCTTGTTTTTGTGGTCTCTAAAGTAACTCCATCTTTTCTCTCTGAAGCTACCTGCTCTGCTGTGCTGATCTCTGACAGCGAGCTATGCCGCGTTAGCGCCGATTTGGACTATAGCGGGGTTTTCTGGTTTTTCCTGTTGGACATACTATCAATTTTTTTCTCTGTGATTGTATTGCGGGCAATTCTTAATCGGTGTTTTCCAGGGCAGAGATATAATAGTTATTTACCTTTTTTGTTGTTTTATGTGCTTGTTTTTCACTATATTTATGCTCCCGCTCCCCGCTATTATTACCCCTCAGATTTGCCTGCCCTGTTATTTTTTGCTGTCGGCATTTTTCTGATTTATCGCAATGATTTAAAGATGTTTTATCCTGTTTTTATCATTGCAACTTTCAATCGGGAAACATCACTGTTTCTGACTTTTATATACTGGTTCATTAATGAACACAGAAAAGATCAACTAAGGTATTTTGTACATACAGTTATTCAGCTGATTTTGTGGGCTATGGTTAAGTTGTACCTGTTTAAAATTTTTAAGACCAATCATGGATTAGGAATACATCCTAATTTACTGCAAAATCTTGAACTGATAACTGACTGGAATACATGGAAGGTGCTGGCGATCTCTTTTGGGGGACTCTGGATCTTATTGCCGTTTATTTACACTCGCTGTACCAATGGTTGTATTAAAAACACCTTAAAAGTGATTGGACCGTTTTATGGAATCATGTTGTGTGTAGGGTACCTGCCGGAACTAAGAATTTATGCTGAGCTCAGTATACCTTTAATGCTGGGTGTAGCTGCGCTGCTTTATAGCTTATTAAACACCGATCAAAGACATAGCCAGTCAGGCTTTCAGGGCTAAGCCCTTTGACTATCCGTGGTAAAAGCACTATCTTAATTTCAGCAGGTCTTAGCAGGAGTTATAACTTGTTTGATTTTATAGAAATATCCGGCGGAAGGGAGCTTTCAGGGGAAATTCTGGCCTCAGGAGCCAAAAATGCTGCGCTGCCGGTACTGTGTGCAACTCTACTGTGTTCGGAGCCTGTTAAAATTACCAATGTACCTAATCTTGAAGATGTAAATCTCTGTTTAAGACTGCTGGATACTTTTGGAGCTGAAACCGGGTTCAATAACGGCATAGTTGAGGTTTCAGTGCCCTCTTTAAAGGCAGCTGAAGCAAGTTACAGCCTGGTAAAAGCTCTGCGGGCCTCTTTTTGGGTACTGGCACCGCTTCTTTCGCGTGGGGGAGCAGCAAGAGTGGCACTTCCTGGGGGTGATATCATAGGTGCCAGGCCTGTGGACATGCATCTTGAAGCGTTAGGGAAGATGGGTGCAGAGATTAAAGTTAAAAACGGTGTGGTTTTTGCCACTGCTGCCAGTGGCCTTAAGGGAGCAGAGATTAATTTTCGTTTTCCATCTGTTGGAGCGACTCATCAGGTGCTTATGGCAGCTAGTTTGGCACGGGGAACAACTCTTCTAAAAGGGGCAGCCCGTGAACCGGAGGTCGTTGCGCTTGCCGATTTTATTAATGCAGCCGGTGGAGACATAGAAGGTGCCGGCAGCGATACTATTGTAATTAGAGGGAAGGAAGAGCTGGCAGGTGCAAATTTTAGTTTAATAGGAGATCGAATCGAAGCTGCTACATATCTGCTCGCAGCTGCTGCCAGCGGTGGTTGTGTTACTGTAGCGGGTGTTAACCCGCTTCATCTCAGGCCGCTTCCGGATATTCTCTTGCAGGCAGGCTGTGATATTGCTGTTGGTCGAGATAAAATTACAATAAGTTCACAGAGACGTCTTAAGCCGCTAAAGGTAACAACAGCTCCCTATCCTGGTTTTGCTACTGATATGCAGGCGCTTTTGATGGCTGCGCTCACTATAGCAGACGGGGTTAGTGTGATAGAGGAGACAGTTTTTGAGGGCCGTTTTGGGCATGTAGCCGAGCTGTGCAGAATGGGCGCGAATATTTCTGTGCGCGATCAGGTGGCCACAATTACAGGGGTGGAGTGCCTTAGTGCTGCGCCGGTAGAGGCGCTTGATATCCGTGCCGGTGCTGCGCTGGTTATTGCAGCACTGGCAGCTGAAGGAACCAGCAGGATTTACGAAATCCAGCATTTGAGGCGTGGCTATGAAAGGCTTGAAGAAAAATTTTCCTCTCTGGGCGCTTTAATCGGTAAACGCTTAAGCGATCCGGAGGATTATCTGCTTACTGGCTGTTAGGATTTCACTGGTCTGGGATAATTCATGGGGCAGTTAGGCTTAAAGATTCCGGCGCGCATTTCTTATAAAGCTGATAATTTTATAAGACACTCGGGTGTGAGGACGATTATAAATCAGGTCTTATCTCTGGCAAACTCGGAGGCATTCAATTTGTGTTGGATTGAAGGTGAGAGACGCTCGGGCAAAACGCACTTATCAATAACGCTGACAGACTTGCTGATTAATTATAAATTTCAGCCGAGGTGTATTGAAGGGGCGGAATTTAAAGATTTTCTTGAAAGTGGTCAAGTAGAGCAAATTAGCGCTCGAACTATGCCCTTTATAATTGATTCAGCGGAAGAGTATTTTAATTCTTTAACTACCGGAAATTCCGGCGCGTTTGTTAACTTTATTGAGAAGTTAAGGGTAGCAGGCTCTTTAGTGATCTTTTTAAGTCGTACTTCTGTGCAATCACTTGCCTGTGATGAACATATAATGAGCCGGCTCAGGCCCGGGCAGGGGCTTAAAATTAATATGCCTGCTGATGAAGAACTCCCTGAAGTAATTGCTGCTATGGCAAAGCAGCGAGGGATGGTCTTAAGCGAAAGGAAGATAGAATTTATCAGAAGACGTATTGGGCGTTCTATCGAAGCAATCGAGAGGTATCTTGATCGGGTTTATCACCTTTCATCAGTTCTGGGTCGCGGGGTGCGGTTTCCGATATTAGGAGACGCACTTTAACTATCGGTTAGAGGCGCTTTCAGGTTGTGCCTGAGAGATATATCTTTTAATCCATGCCACAAGCTCGGGGTATTTAACAGGCTTTTGAAAGAATTCAACAGCACCCTTTGAGAGCAGCTCCTGTACAGCCTGTTCATCAATATAGCCGGAAAGAAGTATAACCTTTGCTGCCGGATTTATCTGACAGAGTTTATCAAAGCACTCTTTTCCATCCATCTCTGGCATTTTGAGATCAAGAATGATGAGATCAGTATCTTTATGGTTCTCTCGGTACCAGTTGATAGCATCAGCAGCACTGGTAAAACCTTTCCCGTTAAGCCCGTTTTTCTCCAGAAATTTAAGCGCCAGATCAACCAGGAAAGGTTCGTCGTCAATTACCAGCACATTTCCACTGGCCCGGTTTTCGTTCATAGCGGGCTTATCCGGTGTAACAATTTTAAGTGGGGCACGAACAAGCGGGAAATATAGCTTCATGATGGTTCCCTTTCCCGGCTCTGAATCTGCTTCAATCCAGCCGCCATGATTTTGCATTACCCCGTATACCATCGAAAGTCCCAGACCTGTTCCGTTTTGCTTGGTTGTAAAAAAGGGCTCAAAAATCTTATCCAGCTGTTCGGCAGGAATGCCTGTACCGGTATCCCTGATGGATAGACAAGCATAACGTCCTGATTTTGCCTTGGGGTTAAATCGCTCCGGACTATTTATTTCTTCAACATCAAGCGAGATAGTTATTTCACCACCCTGTGGCATGGCCTGGGATGCATTGATAATAAGATTAGTTAAGGCCTGCTGAATCTGAGCCTGGTCGACGGCTACATAAAGCTGGGCAGGGGCATCTTTAACAGAAATATTAACGTTTTTCCCGATAATTTTATCGAGAAAGGCCGTTGTCTCACATAGGACTTTTTTAAGCTCCAACTGCTTTAAATTGTATTTTCCCTGACGGGCAAAACCGAGTAATTGCTCAATTAGTGAGCTTGAGCGTTCACATCCTCTGAGCGCAATATCTACAGAACTTTTAAGTTCGCCATCTAATACATTATCACGCTTTAACAGCTGCAGATGCCCCACCACAGCACTTAAGGCGTTATTCAGATCGTGAGCAATGCCGGCAGCCAGTTGCCCGACAGCTGTCATTTTCTGTGACTGATATAGCTGACGCTGCAGTTTGTCCCGCTCTTTTTCAGAATCAATACGCTCTATTTCAGCTGCAGCGCGGGAGGCGAATATCTGCAAAATAGATTTTGCAGAAGGCCAGGGTATTAAAGGCTTTTTATCCATAACACTGAGTAAACCTATACGCTGACCAGCCGAACCAATAATCGGCACGCCAATATAGCTGTTAACATCGAGCTCGGGCGCTAAGGAAGCACGGGGGAAGCTACTTGCGAGATCCGTAGTGCAGATATAATAATCCTCCGTTAAAAGCATTTCACAGGGTGTTCCCTCTATCGGGTATTCATCGATGTCAAGCGGTGAGCCGTTGTGGTGTAAGGCCAAATTTACCACTTTATGTGCGCCATTTGTCTGAAAACGACCCACAATAGCTGTTGAGGCATCAAATACTTCAGTAAGGGTTTTTGCCAGTGAAGAGAAGAAATCCTGGCCGGTATGAGCAGCAGTCCCCTCCAGAATATCTCGCAGGGTTTTTTCTGACCGCATTCGGTCCGTAATATCGGTTAAGACAGTAAGAACCTGACTTTCACCACTCTCAGGCTCACGAAGTGGTTGCTTAACTGTTTGTACCCAGCGCTTTTCCTCGGTGCGGGGGTGGATAAGAGCTTCAGCTTCTTTAACCAGCGCTTTTCCGCTTTTAAGAACCTCCTGATCTTCTTCCAAAAATCTGGAGATGATTTCATGGTCATCAGCCAGCTCGTATGGAGATTTCCCGATAAGCTCCTCTTTACTGATACCATAAAGATCAGCTACAGCCTGGTTAGCAAAAGTGTAACGCCCATGTTTATTACGGGTAAAAATATAATTGGGGTTGGCATCAACAACATCCTGTAAAAACTGTTTTTGATTGGCCAGAGCTTTTTGAGCGAGATAGCGACCAGTTATGTCAGTAATAGCCCCCAGAGTTCCGATTATTACACCTTCTGAGTTCCTGACCGGCGAAGCAGAGATTTCGGCCCAGAACTTTGAGCCGTCTTTTCGTGTGGTTTCTATACTGTAACACTCTTCAATCCCCTGTAGCCTGCGGCTGGTACGTTCCTCAAGAAACTTCTCTCCAATATCCGGAAAGAGAACTTTATAGGTGTGCCGACCAATAAGCTCCTCGGAGCTGTAACCGGTCAGCTCACACAGTTTAGAATTAACATGCAAAATTTTTTCATTGCAATCCGTTAATATTATTCCCTCGCCCAGCGATTCAATCAGTGTGCGGTAACGAAGCTCTGAATCATAGCGCTTTTTGTCTGCTGATTTACGTTCCAGGGTGTTAACAATAATACCGCCCAAAAACTCGATAACATTTACGAGTCTGGGGGGCCAGTTTTTCTTCTCTCTTAACGAAGATAATCCCAGTCCGCCGCGAAAAACGCCGTTAGAAAGCATAGGTACAACAATAACCGACTTAACACCGCGCGATATCAGAACGTGTTTAATTTCAGAATCAGGAAGCGAGTCAATATCATTAAAATGAACAGGCGTACCCTGACTGAATAGTTTAAACAAATTGCCGAGTGAGTCGAGTGGAATATCTCTGTAAAAATCGGAAGCGCTGGGGACATTTTCAGTGTGCCACTCGTGAATCATACTCCAGGTTTGATTTCTCTGGTTAATCCAGAGAACATAACTTCGGTCAGCTCCCGCAAATTTGCCTATACGGGATAGTGCCGAATTGATAGCGCTGTCAATCTTTTGAAATTCGGTATTGATAAAGCCAGCAGATATTTCGGCAATCAGCCTCTCAAAGCGGTGCAAAAAATCCAGTTCTTCTTGTTGCTTTTGCCGTTGTTCAACTAAAGCCAGAGTACGTTCAAGCTCGTTTGGTGTAACAAATTCCCGTAGCAGATAATCAACTGTATGGACTGAAAAGAGATTTAAATCGTTCTCTATATTGTGATCTGATGTAAGCAGTATTACCGGTATAGAATTACCATTAAGATTACCGCTCAGGATCGCCCTTAATAAATCAAGATTTTTACTTTCATCCGAGATAATCAGCAGGTCGTTCAGCTCCTTAAAGCCAGACATTTCCTCAGGCGAGAGCCTGGTTAAATTAAGCCTGTAGCGTTTAAGCTCTGAGCCTGTTTTTGCTATCAGACTAAAGTCTTCATCTGAGCAGATAACTCCTATATTGAGTGCTTTAGTGACCATCATCAGCCGCTATATTATTTCTAATGACATCAAACGCTTACAGTTAGTACGCTGTCGTTCTACCTTATAGAGGATAACTGAACTTATCCAATTAATTATAGTGCAGTAAAGAACTTTTGCCAGAATCATGAACAATTGTTCTATCACAGGCCACTGTAATAAAGGCTACTAAAGATTTCTGAGATAAGCACGCAGGGTTTTTGACAGCACTGAAAGCGCGGCCACTCCGGGAGTCTGTTCTGTAATTTCATTGACCGTTGCCAGCAACTGTTCAAAGTGTTGAGCCTTGTGCAGATGTTCCAGAATATCTTTAGGATCGGTTAGGCCCTTACCAATCAATTTTGCTGAAATAACTGAGATGCTTCGGCGAATTTCAGCCAGCGATGTGACCAGCAGATCGATTTCCCATTTGTCGCCTGTTTCTATCTTTCGCTCAAGTTTAAATACAGCTGCAAGTTTAAGGATGGTCAGGACCTGTGAAAAAACAGCGGCGACAGTATCTATTGGTTGATTGGTAGTTGCACAGGCCCATATAATCTCAAGATTAGTAAGAACCTCAGGCAGAAGTGCCAGCTTTTCAGCTGTGCTCTTGTCAAAATCAAGTGACTTATATTTTTCCAGTCTCAACCTATAAATTTCAAGCGCCTCGCCAAGCAGAATATGTTCGGCCTTTTCAGAAAGAAGCCTATAAGGTTCACTATACAGTTCAACAATTTCTGCCAGCGTGTGATCATCTCCGTGATATCTAATCAGCCAGGAGGTGGCATCTCTGAAGGCTGAGCCAACCTCTGCCCCAAGACTCACGTAGTATTTACATTCTTTAAATGTATCGAAGCGTTGCAGGGAGGCTCTAATATCTCTTATAGACATTATGTTTCCAGCAGCAAGTGCACACTTTATAACTGTTATTGCAGAAGCTGAATGATTCAGGCACATGCGGTGTATGAAAGTAATTCCCACTTCATCAACGAGTGCGTTTGTAACCTGTGTTGCTACTATGTAACGAGCCAGCGGATGAGCCAGGATATCTTCTTTGTACTTTTCTCTTAAGTCTGCCGGAAAGTACGAGAGTAAATAACGCTTGAGCAGCGGATCAGAGGGAAGGTCACTGGAAAGCAACTCGTCTTTTATCCACATCTTCACCCCACTCAGGCAAACCGCTAACTCTGGACGCGAGAGTCCCTGCTTGTTCTTTGCAAGCTCTGCCAACTCTTCATCTTCAGGAAGGTTTTCCAGACGTCGGTCTATATAGCCCCGTTTAACCAGATGGTGAATGAGGGACCTGAAATACTGAATATTTTTACGTGAGCGTTTTTCCCCCAGGGTTAGAGCATAAGCATGGGCGCGATTGTGCTTAAGAACCTCGCTAATGACTTCGTCGGCCATTTCACGCAGATACTTATTGCGCTGTTCAAGAGTGATTTTACCCCCTTCGATCAGTCTGGCAAAAAGAATCTTTAAATTAACTTCGTGGTCAGATAGGTCTACACCACCAGAGTTATCTATTGCATCGGTGTTGATTCTACCCCCAGAGCGTGCGTATTCAATTCTGGCAAGCTGCGTAAACCCGAGATTGCCTCCCTCGCCAACCACTCGTGCCCGAAGTTCTGAGGCATTTACACGTACAGCGTCATTTGTTCCATCATTAACATCCGGGTTCGACTCGGAGGAAGCTTTAACATAAGTACCAATTCCGCCGTTCCACAGCAGATCGCACTCAGCCCTGAGAATATGACTGATAAGTTCTTCGCCGTTAACTATATCAGGCACATTTTCAGGCATTGAGAGTGCGCTGCGCATTTCAGGAGTGATTTGAATTTCCTTATCAAAGCGGCCAAATACACCACCTCCCGGGCTGATTAGTTTTCTGTTGTAATCAGTCCACTGCGAGCCAGGAGTTTCAAAGAGCCTTTTGCGCTCTATAAAGGAACTGTGCGGGTCAGGACTGGGATCAACAAAGATATGTTTATGGTTAAAGGCAGCCAGTAGCTTAATATTATTACTGAGCAACATGCCGTTACCAAATACATCGCCCGACATATCACCGATACCGATAACAGTAAATGGTTTATTCTCGTAATCAAGCCCGATGTCCTTAAAGTGCCTTAGTACAGATTCCCATGCTCCGCGTGCAGTAATACCATAAAGTTTGTGATCATACCCCTCTGAACCCCCTGAAGCAAAGGCATCACCGAGCCAGAAGTTAAACTCTTTGACAGCAATTTCATTAGCTATATCACTAAACGTTGCAGTGCCTTTGTCAGCTGCTACCACCAGGTATGGGTCGTCGGAATCATAGATAATGCATCCCTCGGGATGGACTACCTTTTCTCCAATGAGATTGTCTGTTACAGAAAGTAATGCTCTGATAAACTCACGATAACCGGCTTCAACAGTTGCTTTAACAGCAGATTGATCAAGCGGTAACTCTCTTATAATAAACCCACCTTTAGCACCATTAGGTACTATCAACGAGTTCTTAATCTTCTGAGTCTTCATCAATCCCAGTATTTCGCGGCGGTAATCTTCTTTCCGGTCGCTCCAGCGCAGTCCTCCTCGTGCTATTCTTGCTCCGCGCAGGTGAATAGCTTCAATTCTCGGTGAAGTTACAAAGATCTCAAAGAACGGTTTAGGCTTGGGTATTGCTTCAACGTTTTTGGAGTCAATTTTAAGAGCGATGGTATCAGTATTGAGATAAAAACTGGTGCGAACTGTATGCTCTAAAAAATTTGCAAGTGAGCGCCAAATACGGTCAGAGGTTATGTCGGAGATATCCCTTAAGCCCTCACGGAATTTGGAGATAGCACTATGAAACCTGTGTTTACGCGAATCCAGTGAACTATCCAGCAAGGGATTAAATTTAATTTCAAACATATTCCAAAACTGATTAGCCATTGCCGGGTAAGCTGCTACTGTTGCAAGAATAGACTCGCGTGAGGCGAAATCACATACCTGCCACAAAAACGAGCAATAGGCTCTTAGTAGTGAAATTGCTCTAAGGTCCAGGTTGCCGCTTAACATTAACGAGTTAAGTATATCGTTTTCAGCTCCTTCAAGAAAAAGCTCCGAAAGTCCGGGCCCGAGAATCTCTTCGAAGGTTTCCGAGCTCAGGAAAACCTCTGATTTGGCGCGCACAATAAAGCGGTGAATATACGACTGATCGAGCTCAATTGGCGTAACGCAAAATGACTTTTCATTTATCACTTCAAGTCCTGCGTTTTCCAGCACGGGCAACGCGCGGCTGAGAGTGATTTCAGTATTAAGACTGTAAACTACCAGTGTAAAAGCGGCCTGTGCGTTTTCAGTGCCGCGGGAAAGCCTTACTGCAACTGGTTTAGAATTGGAGAGAGATTCAAGTTTGGCGATATCCTGAACACATTCTGCAGGTGGGTATAGAGCCTGATAAGCTTCCGGGAAGGCATCGCGATAACGTCTTACAACTTCATTGGGAGCTTGAAAAAGCGAATTAGAAAAAATTTCATCTTTGAGGTTGTCCTGCCACGAGCGGGTGAGATCGATAATTTTTCGCCGCAGCTCAAGCAAATCAATAGCCGACGGATTCAGATCAGGAAGCGGTATGTAAAAATGTAATTTAGCTATTGGGTTGTTAGTTAATGACAGGTGATATTCACTGGTTCCAGGCTTAGCTGAAAAAACGCTTTCAATGTAATGTTGCAGAGCGTTTCGCACTTGAGTGCTGAATCGATCCCGAGGCAATGCGACCAGCACAGAAGCTCCTCTGCGTCTCGGCTCAAAACGAATTGACACCTGAGTCTCATTAGTGTTTTGAATTGTCAGAACAGTGCGGACAATACCCCTTAAATCTTCCTGGGAAAGGCTGAGTGCTTCATCTATAGGGAGGCCATCAACGATCTCAACTATACGTTTATAATCATGTGAGTTTTCAACGGCGTCTTCGTTTTTCAGCAGCTTTTTAAGCTTTGTTCTCAGCAGTGGAACATTAAGTGATTCTTCTGAAACAGCTTTTGAAGTAAAAAGACCCAGAAATGAATCAATACTATCTAATCGTCCCTCAGGGCTATAGTTTCGAACAAGTATATTGTTAATTCTTACATAGCGGTGTACCAGGCTCTCACTGCGCAGTTTTGTTACCAGTACAGCCTCTTCGCTTTCCAAAAAGTTGCGTGTATCTTCAAGAGATTCTGCTGTTAACTTTCTGGCGTAATCCTGCTCAGGAACAACTATTCCTGCTTTGTGGTGACATATGGGATTTAAATCATTGCCATCTGAGATTTTCCAGTTAATATGCCCCAGGAATATATAGCCACCGTCAGTAAGCCAGCGAATAAATTTTGCAACTTCCTGTCTCTCGCTTTCAGGAAGGCTGAGAGAATAGTGTTTACTGGCATATGTTTTTGCCAGAGCTTCTGCATGGCCCACCATGGTTGAATGAGCATCACAGGCAAGTATTACCTGGTCCAGCGAGTAACGAATTTGTTTTGTAAAAACTGCCAGCTGCTCTCTGGATAAGGGTTCGGTTTCGATATACGAGAGAGAAATCCGGTAGCCATCTTTAATTATAATCGGGTGCAGAAAAAGTTTAATTTCCACATCCGCTTCACGTGCACATTCCCTAATCGAATTTACCAGAAAAGGGCGATCGCCTATCGCTATGTAAATAGAGCAGTAGTTGCGACTCAGTTCTGTTTTAATTTCACATTTGTTGTCACTATTAAGATATTGGTCTAAACACTCGGAGACCCCTCTGGTGATTTTAACCAGTTCATCAATATCCCTGTTTTCTATACTCTCCGCAGGAGCTTTGCCGAAAAGTCGCCTGGCAAGATCGCTTTGGGAGAGAAAGTCAAGCTGTTTGTTTTTATCTGGATGGTTGCTTTCTCTAAGATGAGATTCTAACTGACGAACCTTGTCTGAGCACCCTACAGTTTCTAAGTTATCACCCGAGCCGTTAGACATCAGTATGCCTTTTATATAAGACTGCCCTTACCTGATAAGGCTAATATAGGGATTATCAGATTGTGTCAATGTATTCAAAATATTAAGCAATCATGCTGGAGACACGCCTATTAATAAAACAGCGGTTTGGCTGCCTGCGGCTGTTGGTGTTGAAAGCACATAGTGTCAAAAATTTTTCTGCTTAAGTTTTGCCTGATAACGCAAAAATTGCGCACTAAGTCGGCTTTTCTGTGAAAAAACTTAATAGCCTGCGCAGATTTTTGTACTTTCAAAACACAAAATCAGGGATTGCCCTACAGTAATAACTGAAATTCCCGAAAAAATTAATCTGCAAAGTTCATCTCTTACCGTGTTACCGGTTGGAAAATTGGCAGAATCGTCAAAATTCTGCAGTTAACTAATTCAACTGGTACGGTTATTGCCAAGGAACTGACACAGTGCTTTTGTCCGGCGTTGTTTAATGCAGCGGTTGATGCAGGTTGAACCAAAGGTTTTGCCGGATTAAAGCACAGCCTCATTAGTATCAGATTGTATTGGCGATACTTATATCAGGGATTGAGAAAGGTTTTTGCTAAGGAGAGCAGGATGCAAACCAATTTCGCAGATCTGAAAGCAGCTGAAGATCTTCTATC
>RFHI01000047.1 GCA_003696425.1 Candidatus Dadabacteria bacterium
GTCCAGGTAACGTAGGCGATAGTAGAGGAATCCGGCAAGCATCGCTAAAAGAGGAATGCTCCAAAGCGCCGCAGGATTTAAAAAAGCAAACTCTCGTATCTCCATCAGGGGATCCTGCAAAAAACAGTATAACTTAAAAACTGATAAAGTGTATAAAACAAAAAAGCATAAAAAAGATAACCGTAAAAAAGCTGTTCTGTGTAAGATCGATCCGCCTTGCTTCCGGTAGTTTTTTCGAGTTTATCAATCTCCCGATATACTTTCTCCAGGTTTTCAAGTGAGCTGGCATTAAAAAATACCCCCCCGCTAATATCAGCTATCTGACGGAGTGTTTTTTCATCATATTCAACTCGGACTATTGAGCCGGAAAATATTCCGGGAGCAGGAATATTTACAGGACGGTCGCTTCCTATCCCGATTGTATGTACTTTTACATGAAGCATTTTGGCTATTTTTGCCGCCTTGATAGGATCTACCTGGTCCTGATTGCTTACACCATCAGTTAAAAGAACAATTGCCTTAGCATCTCCTTTTATCTTTTCTATTCGCTTAAGACTTAATCCAAGGCCGTCGCCAATAGCTGTACCGTCGCCGGCCAGTCCTACGCGTAGCTGTTTCAGAAGCTCTAAAAGCAGCTGATGATCAAATGTAAGTGGAGCCTGAAGATAGGCATCAGATCCAAATACGACCAGGCCGATGCGATCATCACGGCGAGCCCGGATAAAACGCGCTACCACAGACTTTACGGCGTTGAGTCTACTGGTAGTTCCACGGGATGTGGCGAAATCCCGCGCAGCCATACTGCGCGAGATGTCGATGCATAACATTATGTTTCTGGCAGAAAACTCTTTGCGCAAGTGATTGACTTTTTGAGGGCCACTGGCAGCAGCAGTTAAATAAAACAGAGTGAGCAGGCTTAAGCTCCAAATAACAGGTGTTCTTAGGCGGGCTCTTATTCCTGCCGGTACCGGCTTAAGCAGCGCTATGCTTGGATAAAGAACAGCTGTATTCTTCTTTTTACGAAGGAAAATAACAGCAAATAGTAATATGGGCAGAAGAAAAGCCGCCGGATAGAGGTAATTAAAATTGTCAGAAGTAAACCAACTCATTAACTTTTCTTTTTCTTTTTTATGCTCTGGTACCTACAGGCAATATCACTGAGCAGGATTTTAAGTTTATTAAGCTGATCTTCTGCTTTTTTAAGATCCAGCCTGCCGGCATAGCGAAGCTCCTCAAGTTTTACTATAAATGCAACAAGTGGTCGCAGGAAATTCTGTTCAGACGAAAGCGATATATTGCCCAGTTCCGAGGCTGATAGATGGGAGATATCAGTATTTAGCATAACAGATAAAAGCCGCCTTATAATTGCTACAGCTTGTTCAATTTTAACGTCTGCACTGAGCTGGCTTGCAATGATTTCATTTAGCTCTTCCATGGCAACTTTGATGCTCTCCTTTTTGCTTTGGAAACGAAAGGGTCGATTGAAGACAGACCATACAAGCCCAAATACAATTATAAATAGGAGCAAAAGGACTAACCAGTCTTCAAAACCAGGCGAGAGGGGGAAATATGGGATTTCCTGGATGTCGTATGGGGTTGGTTGTGGCATATCATTATCTGTGAAAACGTCGGGTACGTTTTAACATTAGTTCCTGAAGCGGTCTAATCGGATTATCCCGGATCGTAATCAGCTCGGCCTTTGCTTCTTTACATATATTTTGTAGATTAAGCAGATGACGGGCGTGTGCCTGTCGCAGCTCTTTTGCAACCTTCTTACTGGAAGTATCAATCATATAACGCTCACCTGTTTCAGCATCTGTAAATTCGACGAGTCCTGCTGCCGGGGGATTCACTTCAAGTTCGCTTTTAAGATTAACGCAGATTAAGTCGTGTTTATATCCCAAAGCTTTAAATTCTTCCTTAAATGGTTTCGAATAAAAGTCTGATATAAAAAATATTATGGCGGGTCGTTTCTGGTGGCGGGATATATACTGTGCCGCTTTGGCTATATCGGTTGTAGCCGGAAGCTCTTTCTGGCTAAGAAGAGAATAAAGAATGCGATTGGCCCAGCCACGACGCTGGCGGGGAGGGTAATATTCCTCTACCTGGCCGGCAAAAAGACACAGACCTATGCAGTCATTGTTGGAAGCAGCCAGAATTGTCATCAGGGCAGCAAAATCAAGCGCATGACTGTGTTTGGTTTTTAGGCCCCCGAATAATGTTGAGCGGCTTATGTCGATTGCTACTATTATATTTAGCTGGCGATCTTCTTCATAGGTTTTAACAAAAACGCGGTTAGTGCGTGCTGTAGCCTTCCAGTGTATATCTCGAACATCATCACCGGGTTGATATTCACGCAGATCCGAGAGTATCAGTCCTCTACCGCGAAATGCTGATCTGTAGCGCCCGGCAAAATCACTGCTTACGGTTCTGCGTGTTCGCAGTTCAATTCGCTTTAACTCAGCCAAAAGAGCCGAGTCCGGCGTGAATGTTTGAGCCACGGTCATAGCTTTTTTCGTTTATGGAACTGTTACGTTATTCAAAATGACACGAATAATTTCGTCACTGGTTACCCCTCTTGCTTCTGCTTCAAAGGTCACCAGGATTCTATGGCGCAATACCTCAAAGGCCACGCTTTTTACCTCATCAGGGGAGACAAAATCTTTGCCACGCAAAAAGGCAAGACTTCTGGCACAGCTTTTAAGTGCTATGCTGGCGCGAGGAGATGCGCCCCACTCAATCATACCATCTAAGCCATAAGCTTTCGCTTCACGGGTGGCATGTACTATTGAGACAATATAACGGTCTATTTTCGGATCGCTATAAAGAGCTGCGGCTTGCCGTCGAAGCTCTTTGAGCTGCTCAAGTGTCAGTATTGGCTCAAGAGTAATGTTGTCATTCTCAGATTCAGTAACCATCTTTACAATTTCAATTTCTTCCTCAAAATCCGGATAGGTGACGTGGACTTTCATTAGGAACCTGTCGAGCTGTGCTTCCGGTAACGGATAAGTACCTTCCTGTTCAATCGGATTCTGGGTTGCCAGCACCATAAAGGGATCGGGCAAAACGAAAGTTTGCTCACCAATAGATACCTCACGCTCCTGCATAGCCTGTAGCAGAGCTGACTGTACTTTAGCTGGGGCCCTGTTTATTTCATCAGCCAAAAGCAGGTTTGTGAAAACAGGTCCTTTGCGAATCTCAAAAGTTGCACTGTCTGGCCGGTATACCTCAGTTCCAACCACATCTGAAGGAAGCAGGTCTGGCGTAAACTGAATTCTCATCATGCTGGCACTTAAGACTTCAGTAAAAGCCGTTAAAGTTCTTGTTTTAGCCAGTCCAGGCACGCCTTCAAGCAGAACATGGCCATCTGAGAGCAAAGCAACCATAATTTTTTCAATCAGGTTGTCCTGTCCGACGATCTTGCGTCGAAGCTCAGTTACAACTTTTTTTAAAAGGCTGGCTGGATTGTCATTTAAATTGTCGTTCATGCCCACTAACCTCTGAGACTAAAAATTATACTACTGCTCGGGTGAAATATATGGCAGCAATATAAAAGGGTAAGAAATAGTGCTGTAAACGGCAAGCACAATTAAAACACCTTGGCAGCAAACCCGTTTAAAACTAAAATATTAGCTGGATTGTACAGTCTCTCTAAGGGAAGTTTTGCGATGAAGATGAATCAGCCAATCGGTAACTCGATTTATGCTCCGTTAATTTTAAGGATAGCCCTTGGCTCATATTTTGTCATTGCGGGAATGGAGCTGCTTTCCAGACCACCCGAAGCAGTTGTTCAGGAAGTTCAGTCATATGGCATCATGCCGGAACAGCTGGCTACACTTTATGCGGTTTTGCTTCCGTATCTGGAACTTGTTGGAGGTGGGCTGACACTGCTTGGGATGTACACCACTCTGGCAGGCATACTTGTATCTATCGTTTTGCTTTCATTTATTTGGATTAATGGAGTTTTTTTACATTCCTCAAATTTATTTAACAGGGATGTAATCTTACTCGCCTGTGCTCTGTCGCTTATGTACAGCGGCGGAGGGGCGTTCAGTATAGATCGTTTCAGACAGAATGCCTGAATAAGATATCTGCCTCTCAGTGAACTGCCCGATGGGGGGACGTGGCGGCAGGCAGCAACATTTTCTTTTAGCTATATAGTCACGCTCAGTTCTTAGTGCAGTCATTTGACAATTTTAAACACAGTTATTTAATACTGATTTGATAACAGGACTTTCTTTAACGATTATGTCAAGACCCCAGGAAAGTGTAGAAAAAGCTATAAAGAATTTTATCCCACGGGGGATCAGGCTGCTGGTTGCTGTCTCAGGCGGGATAGACAGCATGGTACTGCTTTATGGACTCTACAATTTGCGTCGTCTTCTCAAAATCAATCTGTTGGTTGCCCATGTTGACCATGGCCTGCGGGATGAGAGCAAACGTGATCGTCAATTTGTTGAAAAGTGTTGTGCTGAGTTGGGTCTTCAGTGTTTTACATTTGTGCCGGATTTGCCTGAAAGCGGTGAAAATCTGGAAGCGTGGGGCAGAAAAGTGCGTTACGGCTTTTTTAAGCAGTTGTGTGAACAGCATTCAATTGATTTTACTGTAACAGCACACAATGCTAACGATGTTGCTGAGACGCTACTTATGCGGCTGGTAGCCAATAAAGAGCTTCGCTCACTTGAGCTAATCGATGAAAGACGAAAGCTAATCAGGCCGTTATTATCGGTATCCAGGCAGGAAATTGAAGATTATGCCAGAAAACATTCAATCGATTGGGTAGAAGACAATACCAATAAAGATGACAGTTTTTTGCGAAATAAGATAAGGAATAATCTGATTCCGTATCTGGAAGAGAACTTTGATGGTCGTATAGTTGAAGTGCTCTCTCAGCGGGCGCGAGGTCTTCACAATGACTATAAGGGAATCAAAGCGTTATTAAAGAATAATCTTGATCGTGTTAAACGCTTTGACGTTTATTCGGCCAGGTGGGTAAGTCAGCTCAAAATCGAGCTTGAAGAGTTGCCCTCTGAAGTTCACTGGTTTTTAATAGAGCAGCTGTTAAGGGATGAGCTCGGTTTTGGTCTATCTAGGCATAGCTGTGAACAGTTTTGCCGGTTTATACGCCAGGAAATAACAGCGTTTGAGTTGCCGGGGGCAATCCGACTGCGCTACAACCCTGCAGGCTTTATTGAAAAAGTTTAAAAAAACTCAAAATATTAATATGTTAACTATTTTATTGTGTTATATTCGGTTCAGTCGGCCAGATAACAGGCCAGAGTTTGGCCGGGTAGTGGAGCGTGCCCTTTAGTTTATTGAAATAATGAATTTTAATGGTTCTTTGGATAGTCTTATATTTTGGTGAGCAGCCCTTTCAGGTGCTCCAATGAGTCCGGCTGCTGAGGACGTAAAAGTTTAATTTTAAAGTTTTCTTAATTTGAGAGAGGTCAGGTTTTGAATCAGTCATCACGTAACCTTATTTTCTGGATATTCGTACTTTTTCTGGTGATGACTCTTTACAGTGTCTATGTAAAAGAGAGTCAGCAGCATAGTACCGAGCTTTCGTACAGCGAGTTTCTCGACGCTGTTGAACAGAAGAAAGTCTCAAGTGTAGTAATAAAGGGAGATGAGATCTCCGGTGAATACCGTAACATTACTGAGGGCTTTAAGACTGTTGCTCCCAAGGATGAAGGTCTGATCAAACTGCTTCGCAAGAACGGGGTAAAGATAAAAGTTGAAGAACCAGCAGACCAACCCTGGTACATATTTTTACTTATAAATACATTTCCAATTCTCCTACTAATCGGTATATGGATTTTTTTCATGCGCCAGGTGCAGATTGGTGCCGGCAAAGGAATGAGCTTCGGCAAATCAAGAGCCAAATTACTAACGGAGAATCAGCAGAAAGTAACCTTTGAAGATGTAGCCGGGATTGATGAAGCTCGCGCTGAACTTGAAGAAATAATTGAGTTTTTGAAAGACCCGAAAAAATTTACCCGCCTCGGTGGGAGAATTCCCAAAGGGGTACTGCTGGTCGGTTCACCCGGAACTGGCAAAACGCTTTTAGCACGCGCTATAGCAGGTGAAGCTGGCGTGCCCTTTTTCAGTATATCTGGCTCCGATTTTGTTGAGATGTTTGTTGGTGTAGGTGCGTCGCGCGTCAGAGATCTCTTTGTTCAGGGTAAGAAAAATGCACCCTGTATAATTTTTATTGACGAAATCGATGCTGTTGGCCGCCACCGTGGTGCCGGTATGGGAGGTGGTCACGACGAGCGGGAGCAGACTTTGAATCAGCTCCTGGTAGAAATGGACGGGTTTGAAAGCAATGAGGGAGTCATTTTAATTGCTGCAACTAACAGACCCGATGTGCTGGACCCGGCACTCTTAAGGCCAGGGCGTTTTGACCGCCAGGTAATAGTTCCACGCCCGGACTTAAAGGGACGTCTTGGCATCTTAAAGGTCCATTCCAAAAACACACCACTGGCCGATGATGTTGATCTGGAAATTATTGCCCGCGGCACTCCCGGTTTTTCCGGTGCTGACCTTGAAATTCTGGTTAACGAAGCTGCTTTGTGGGCAGCCCGCAACAATAAAGATAAAGTAGATAAGAGTGACTTTGAGTATGCCAAAGACAAAGTTATGATGGGTGTCGAGAGACGCTCAATGCTTTTGAGTGACAAGGAGAAGAAAACAACCGCTTATCACGAGTCAGGACATGCGCTTGTTGCGAAGATGCTTCCTAATGCTGACCCGGTGCATAAACTCACAATAGTTCCGCGCGGTATGGCGCTGGGGCTTATGCAGCAGTTGCCGGAGAACGATAAGCATACTTATTCCAAGTCTTACTGGCTTGATCAACTGGCAGTCTTTTTTGGTGGTAGGGTGGCAGAGGAGCTGGTTTTTAATGACATGAACACCGGCGCCAGCTCCGATATTCAGCGTGCTACCGAAATAGCCCGTAGAATGGTGTGCGAGTGGGGCATGAGTGAAAAACTAGGACCGATTCAATATTCTACTAAAGAAGAACATGTTTTCCTGGGGAAGGAGATTGGAAAACCTCGTGAACACTCTGAAGCAACACAGGTAGAAATCGATGCGGAAGTTAAGCGTATTCTGGAACAACAGTATCAGGTTGCTAAAAAAATTGTAGAAGAAAATATTGACAAGCTTCATGCGCTGGCACGTGCTGTTCTTGAGAAAGAAACGCTTGATGCTGATGATATAGAGCGGATAGTCAAGGGGGAGACACCAACTTCAGGACCTGATGGTGGCGGAGAGGGTTCTGAGAATGATAGCAGCGGAGATGTATCAGTTGCAGCCTGATATATGGATAGGTTTAGTTTCGGCTTTTTCCGGTGAGCTAAAAAGTGAACGGTTTACCACTAAGTGAAATAATCAGAAATACCGCAGATGTTCTGATTGTTGCCTATTTGGTTTACCGGGGCTTACTGGTTATTAAAGGCACCAGAGCTGCTCCTATGCTCGGTGGATTAACGCTGATTGTTCTGCTGTATTTCCTCTCGCGGCCACTAGGCCTGGTAACTCTGGACTGGCTGTTAGGGAACTTCTTAAGTTCAATTATTCTGGTTGTAGTAGTTATCTTTCAGGACGAAATAAGAAGGGGGCTTACTAAGGTCGGGCTGCAACCGTTTTTCAGGCGCTCAGGCACCAAGCTGGTCGATAAATCTATTGAAGATATTACGCTGGTATGTTCCAGCCTGTCGGAGAAAAAAATAGGGGCGTTAATTGTTATTCAGCAGGAAGTTGGTCTGGATGATTTCGTCGAAGATGCTGTTAATATTGATGCCGAATTAAACCGTAAACTGCTATACAGTATCTTTGTTAAAGACTCGCCACTACATGATGGAGCAGTATTAATTGATGGGGACCGAATTCGTGCAGCTGGGGCAGTTTTGCCGTTAAGTTTTAACCCTGATCTGGATCCCAACATGGGCACCAGGCATCGTGCTGCCATCGGTATTTCTGAAAGAAGCGATGCAATTGTCATTGTGGTTTCAGAGGAGACTGGTGCTATTTCGATTGCCCGCGATGGTCGCATGGTTAGAAACCTGGATGCTTCTGCATTGCGTGATTCTCTTAACCGTTTTCTGTCAAATAAACCGGCTGCCGGTGAAGAGCAGGAGGTAGTAGCATGAAAAATGCCGGCTTGAAACTGCTTTCATTACTAATAGCTGTATTGTTAAGCTTTTTTGTACATGGCAGCTCAAATACAAGTGTGCTGACGCTCTCAGTGCCGGTTGAAGTGAAAAATCTTCCTGATAATAAGATTATCCTCTTACCTTATCCCTCTGATCGTCAGGCTCAGGTAACTTTCAGAGGGCCATCCTACCTGATTTCGCGTATAGCAGGACGCTCGCCGCGCTTCAGGTTAAAAGCTCCTGAGAATATTGACAGCCGTTTTAAAGTTACGCTCAGTCGTAAGCAGCTGGCAATTCCTCCGGCAGTGGAAGTGGTTAATATAGAGCCACAGGAGTTTGAATTCACCCTCGATGATATAACTACCAAGAAGCTGCCTGTACAACCGAATACAATTGGTCGGGTTCCGAGGGGGTTCAGGCTTGAACAGTTGAAAGTTAACCCTTATCAGGTTGAGGTAATTGGACCACGGACTGAGGTTGAGGCGATAAAGAGTGTGGAAACATACCCTGTAGATCTGCGGGATATTCGTGAGACAAAAACATTGAACGTTGATCTTAGAATACCCGGACGTTATACAGTTCTGAGAACCAGTAGTGTGACCCTAGAAGTTCAGGTTACTTCGATTCAGGCCGAACGGAAGTTTAAGAACATGCCTATAGAGCTTAGGATGCCCGGTAAACTTCCGTTTACAGTTGAGCCCTCAACTGTGTCAGTGGAAGTCAGTGGCCCTAAAAATGTTATACAAAAATTGAAGAGGAACCAGGTCATTCCTTATGTTAGAATAAAGAAGGATGTGCGGCCGGGTGAAATTGTTAATGTATCAGTTGATCTCCCTAAGGAGCTCTCACTTGTTATAGTGGACCCACTGAAAGTTCAGATAAAAGAAGTTTCCAGCGTCCGTCAGATTAATAAAAATGATTCTTTAGGCGACAAAGCAGTTAATTCAAAATAGGATGAGGGAGATGAATAAGCGCTACTTTGGAACAGATGGCATAAGGGGTGTAGCAAATACACCACCGCTTGAGTCAGAATCTCTTGTAAGACTTGGGCGTGCAGTAGCCAGTATCTTTTTGTCAGAAAAGAGCAAGCGCAAAAAGCACCGCGTACTGATAGGCAAAGATACAAGATTGTCGGGTTATATGATTGAGACAGCGTTGGCATCAGGTATAACCTCAATGGGATGTGATGTGCTTTTGGTAGGACCAATTCCCACCCCGGGAGTTGCTTATCTTACCCGCAGCATGAGAGCTGATGCGGGTATAATGATTTCTGCTTCGCATAACCCTTATGAGGATAACGGGATTAAGATCTTTGCCGCAGATGGATATAAGCTTCCGGATGAACTTGAACTGCAGATAGAAAAGCTGATGCAGCCGGACGCCTTAGAGGAGCGGGCCTTACCGGCTGACATAGGCAAGGCTACCCGTATTGATGACGCTATAGGACGCTACACAGTCTATTTAAAGGGGTGTTTCCCGCGTGAATACTTGCTGGAGGGTTTGAAGGTTGGTTTTGACTGTGCGAATGGAGCTGGTTACATAGTTGGTCCGCAAACCTGTGTTGAGCTGGGAGCTGATGTAATCTCGCGTGGAACTAGCCCGAACGGAAGGAACATTAATGCAGGATTTGGAAGTCTCTACCCTGAGATTGTATGTGAACTGGTTAAAGAAAATAACCTTAATATAGGTATTTCTCTTGATGGCGATGCAGATCGGGCAATTTTTTCGGATGAGAAAGGCAATATAATTGATGGCGATGCTGTCCTGGCAATGTGTGCGATTGACTTAAAGGAACAGGGGCTCTTACGCAATAACATTGTGGTGGCTACTGTTATGTCCAACCTTGGCCTGGAGAGAGCTTTAGAGCCATTTGGCATATCAGTTAAGCGTGTTCAGGTGGGTGATCGTTATGTGCTGGAAGAGATGAGGCGAATTGGCGCTCAGCTTGGTGGTGAGCAAAGCGGACACACGATATTTTCAGATTATGCTACAACCGGAGATGGCATTTTGACAGCCTTACAGGTGATGGCCTATATGTGCCGCACGGAAAAACCGCTCTCCGAGTTGGCTTCAGTGTTTAAACGTCTACCACAAAAACTTGTTAATGTAAGGGTTAAAGCTAAACCGCCACTTGAATCAGTTGAGGCCATACAGACTGTTATTGAGAAAAAACAGAAAGAACTGGGCAGTAGCGGTCGTTTATTGGTGCGTTATTCCGGAACAGAGGATAAAGCCAGAGTAATGGTAGAGTGTGAAGATCAGAAAGCATGTGATAAGCATGCACGTGATGTGGCTGATGTGATAGAAAAAGAAATAGGCTCGGTATAATATAATAGCATAGGGCTCTACGAAATATTTTAAGACCTGCCATGGCCGTGGATACTAAAGCTTGTTCCGAAAAAACCACTGATAGTTGTCCTGAGCCTTTGCCTTCGTCTGAGGAGATGGCCGGGTTTGATGCATATACCATCAATTCCGGGATAGAAAGCCTTGAGCTGATGGAGCGTGCCGGAAGGGCTGTCGTCGGGCAGGTTCTGGCGAAGTATCCTGATTTAATTAATAGTGGTTTAACAACAGTTGTTTGTGGTCCGGGGAATAATGGTGGTGACGGCCTGGTAATAGCCAGGCAGCTTCACGGCCAGGGGGCCAAAGTTAATCTGGTAGCAGTAGCGCTAGATCGCTACAGTAGGGACAATCTTATAGAGGCAGCCAGGGCAAGTGAAGCAGGGCTGCAGATTAATTATTACGGTAATGGACGAGGATATCCGGAAATTAGTGCCAAGCGACTTGGTGAATCTGAGTTAAGAGAGATCTTTGTTAATAGCTCCCTGATAATTGAAGCACTGCTCGGTACAGGCCAGAGCAGTGCTCCACGTGGGGTAGTATCGGATATATTAAAAATTCTGTTAACAGCAAAAGAGAGTATTAGAGCTCCGATAGTAGCAGTTGATCTGCCCTGCGGGGTTAATGGCTCCACGGGTGAAGTTTATAGCCCTTCGCTTCGCTGTGACCTGACAGTTACAGTCGAATATCTAAAGCGTGGAATGCTGCAATACCCTGCCCGCGAATTTTGTGGGGATATAAAATGTGTATCTATTGGCATTAACAAGGATAAGGATCCTGAGTTTTTGCTCTTAAGTGATAAAATTATTTCGAAAAAAATTCCGGCTGCAAACAGCTGGCACAAGGGTAATTTCGGAAGGGTTCTTGTTGTAGCCGGCTCAAGCAGCATGCCGGGAGCTTCGGTGCTCTCTTCGCTGGCAGCGTTAAAAACAGGGGCAGGGCTAGTTAAAGCTGTAAGGCTAAAAAGTAATCCCCCGTTCAATATGCCGGAAGTTACATATTTGCTGCTGGAGGACTGTGCAGGCGGTGTGCTCTCAGAAAAACATTTTAATAACATTACTGATAGCGTCAATGAGTCTGATGCAGTGTTACTGGGCCCTGGAGTGGGCCTTGCTGATACTACTAAAAGGCTGGTGCTAAAACTTGCAGATTATCTTAAGCAGGGCAGTACCCCTTTCGTTCTAGATGCCGATGCTTTAACTATTATTTCGCAAAGCGGCCTTAAAATAGAAAGTGACAGGGCTGTTTTGACGCCGCATCCGGGTGAGGCTTCGCGATTACTGAATTGTGAAATTGTTGAGGTTCAACGTGACCGTTATTCCGCTGTAAGAAAACTATCAAAAAATTATGGCGCGACAGTAATATTAAAAGGTGCAGCAACGGTTATTTATTCTGGCAATAGAGGAGTCGTTTCTCCCTTTGCGAATCCTGCTATGGCAACAGCAGGTAGTGGTGATGTACTAAGCGGGGCTGTCGCAGCGCTTTTGGCCCGTGGTCAGTCAGCTTGTGATGCCGCTGCGTTGGGAGTGTATATTCATGCGCTGGCTGCTAAGGAGGCTTCTCGGGGTGGTGCAATTCCGCTGATTGCCTCTGATATTATCAATTCTCTGCCCGGAGCGATTGGCAGGTGAATATTGTCCGTAAAATTTTTGAAGAATCCGAAACAGCGGAGCTGGCCTCAGAATTGGCTGATGAATTATCCCCTCCGCTGACGGTTGCGCTTTGTGGTCAGCTGGGTGCCGGCAAGACCACTTTTTTAAGGTATTTTGTAAAGAGCAGGGGAATTAGTGATCCTGTAAGTTCTCCAAGTTTTGTTCTGCAGCATATTTATACAGGAACGCAGCTCACCATTGAGCACTGGGATCTTTACCGGCTTAAAATAGCACCAGAGGATCTGTTCGAGCCGCCAGAGGAAAATACAATTCGTTTTATTGAGTGGGCGGATCGTTTTCCTGAAGTAATGAAGGCTACCGATTTAACAATTAATATCAAGCTGAAAAAAATAAACTCTGACAGGTTTAGCAGAGAATTCTATATAGAATCACCTGGCCGAGTTTGAGCATTTCAAGAATTTACTCAGGTACTTTGCACGTTTTATTCCTATTCCCTTAACGCTTTGCAGGGCGTAAAGGAGGTTTCCCTGCTTTTTACAGTTGGTTTTAATCTGCTGTAAGCTATTTATCAGACTGTTGCCAAGTGACGGACCGACACCGGGAATAAGTTCCAGACTATAAAGGTCGAGCTGGTCAACTGTCAACCGTCTTTTCAGGGCAAAATTCTGTTCAGAGTCAGTATGTAAGGGGAGAGGCTCTGGGGAAGGTGCAGACTGTACAGCAGGATCAGTTAACCTCGTAAAACACGAGAGCGCGATAATAAGAAGTATTATAAATTTTCCGGAACGCATATAGAAATAATCGCTGGAGAGAAGGATTAGTTGCCAGGATGATGTGAAATTTTTTGAACGCCCCGTTAATAGTTGTTGCCTATGTCTCCGGGTTGTACCTTGTACCTGATTCTGGTTCCGCTCACTGATTACTGTTTTTCTGATTTCGTAATGGATCTGCAGCCAGCATCCCGCATTCGGCTGATCAGCTCCTGCTACTGCCACAGCATCAGCAGCAGCCCAAATGCAGCGAATAGATTTATGCCGCAGGAAGTGAATCATTTTAGTTCATATTCTTTAACAATTTATAGAGGTGTGCTCCCAGAGAATCAGCTAATTTGATAGCGGCTTCATGCTCCATTTCAAGAAGAAGAATAGCCTGGCACTCCCTGAGCGAGCCAAAGGCTATACGGTAAAATCTTCTCTGGTCTTTTCCGGGAAATCTCCCGTAGCCCTCGGCCAGATTAA
>RFHI01000048.1 GCA_003696425.1 Candidatus Dadabacteria bacterium
AATGGTGCTTTCAAGCCTGCTCTCTGCAAGAAAGTTTCTTTCAAGTGCAGGGTGAAACGGCACTGGAGTATCAAGACTTGCGCAGCGCATAACCGGTGCGTCCAGCATCTGGAAAAACTCCTCCGATATTATCGCGGCAACTTCAGCACCAAAACCAGCGGTTAACGTTGCCTCGTGCAGCACAAGCACCCTGCCGCTCGCTGCCACTGCAGCTCTTATGGCTTCCTTATCAGGCGGCACCAGCGTTCTAAGATCGAGAATGTAAAGCGAAATCTCCGGATGGGCTTCGGCCACTTTTCTGGCCCAGTGCACTCCGGCACCCCAGGTTATGATAGTTGCGTCACTGCCTTCACTTACAACGCCTGCCCGCCCGATCTCCGCGGTTACATACTCAATCGGTACTTCTCCCCTTATACTACGGTAAAGTGCTTTATGTTCAAAGAAAAGCACCGGCCCACTATATTCAAAAGAGGCCAGAAGCAACCCGCGCGCGTCAGCAGGAGTTGCCGGATAAATTACCGTAAGACCCGGCACGTGACAGAACCAGGCCTCATCACTCTGGGAATGAAACGGGCCCGCCGCAACTCCGGCGCCACAGGGCATGCGGACGACAACATCTGCCGGCTGCCCCCAGCGATAATGAACTTTTGCTATATTGTTTACTATCTGGTTAAAGCCGCAACTTACAAAATCTGAAAACTGCATCTCAACCATTGATTTATAACCTTTAACCGAAAGCCCCAGAGCAGCCCCAAGCACAGCAGATTCGCACAGTGGAGTGTTCCGGACTCTATCTCTACCGAATTCATCAAGAAAGCCTTCAGTAACTTTAAACACACCTCCATACTCGGCTATATCCTGCCCCATAAGAATAAGATTTGGATAGCGCCGCATAGCCTCCCTTAAGCCATCAGAAACTGCATCAACAAAGCGCATTTCCTTTGTCTCAGCCCTCAACTTACGCGCGGGCGCAGGAAAAGCTCCCGGGTAAACATCTTTTAACTCCTGAAGAGTATCCACTTCAGGATCGGGCAGGCTGAATGCCTGCTCAACAGCATGATCAATCACAGCTTTAATTTCCGAAGAAACCCGATCAAAAAATTCCTGACCACACAGTTCCTCTTTAAGCAAATAATCGCGGTAAACTTTGATCGGATCTTTTCCTTTCCAGCTCTCAAACAGTTCAGCCGGAACATATTTAACACCGGAGGCTTCCTCGTGTCCCCGCATTCTAAAGGTTTTGCATTCTATTAAAACTGGGCGGGGGTGCTTACGTATATCGTCTGCATAATTCTTAACGGTATTATAAACCTCAAGAACATTATTTCCATCTATTACACAGCCTTCCATACCGTAACCCGCAGCGCGATCAGCCAGATGCTTACAGCGGTACTGCTCACTGACCGGTGTCGAGAGTCCGTAACCGTTATTTTCTATCAGGAATATCACCGGCAGATCCCAGACAGCTGCAAGGTTAAGTGCTTCGTGGAAATCCCCCTCACTGGTGCCGCCATCACCGCTGAAGGCCATCACGATTCGGCCACTTTCCCCAAGCTTTTCTGCAAGTGCTATTCCGTCCGCTACTCCCAGCTGAGCTCCAAGGTGCGAGATCATTCCAACAATACGGAACTCTGGTGCACCAAAATGAAAAGATCTGTCACGTCCGCGGGTAAAACCTTCGGCCTTCCCTTGAAACTGGGCAAACAGCTTTACAAGCGGGATGCCTCTGGTAGTAAAGACACCTAAATTCCTGTGAAGCGGCAGGATAAAGTCTTCTGGTAAGAGAGCAGAAGTTGCTCCTACTGCAATAGCCTCCTGTCCTATGCCAGAAAACCACTTGCTGATTCTGCCCTGCCTGAGAAGCAGCAGCATTTTCTCTTCTATCATGCGCGGCAGTAGCAGCGCTCTGTATAAATCACGATAAAATCGGGCTTCTTCTGGCATAGTACTACTAAATTCCTTAACTTCCGCTTGCTATAGCATACTAATGAAAACATCCAAAACTGTCATTCTCCAGCAAACACCATGGACTATGGACTGGCCGCCTGCAATGGTATAGGTATTATCAGGTAAATTAATCGGGATTAAAACACTTAAAAACCATGAAGTATCGTGCGGCCATAGTTAATCTCATTTTGGTTGTTTTCGGCCTTCTTATAGGGTTGGCAGTCAGCGAAGCAGTGCTGTCCATCTGGTTTGCCCCCGACCACAACTCCAGTTTTGAAAACCTTGAAGATCTAAGACGTGCTATGCTAACACCGGATAAAAATAAAAGCAGCAGCGGTTCAGTCCCGCTGGCACACATAATTACGCCGCATCCTGACGATAATATAATTTATGATCTGCGCCCCAATCTCGATGTTCGCTTTCAAAGAGTAAGGGTAAAAACTAATTCCTGCGGCATGCGCGGGCCAGAGCGTACAATTACAAAACCTCCTGGAGTATACCGCATTGCGTTACTTGGCGATTCATTTGCCTTCGGCTGGGGCGTCCCGCAGAATAAGATCTTTGCGCAGGTCATGGAAGATTCACTTAACAGGCTTTTTAAAGGAAAGCCGAAAGTAGAGGTATTAAATTTTGGTGTGCCCGGCTATTCAACATTTCAGGAGGTCGCTAAATTCAAGGAGACAGGTCTGGATTTTAATCCCGACGCAGTTCTTGTCTATTTTGTCGATAACGATTTCGGGATGCCGTTTTATGTTCGCGATGTGCACAGGCGCGGACGTCTGATGAGTGCCCTGCGCTTTGCTGATCTCGCCCGCAAAGCACTTGATCCCGAAATAGAACAGCAGAGAATCGACTTTTTTAAATATAATCCAAATCGATCTCTTAAGGAACTGGCTGATATTACAACTAAAAACGGAATTAAGCTTTATCTTACAATAAATCCCCGCAAAAACTGGTTGAGTAATAAGAAGAAACTATGGGTTTTAAAGCGTAATAACAGGATTAGGTTCTTCAGTTTACGAAAAGAGCTGTTGTATGTGTTAAATGTAAGGGGACTTACAGCGACTGATATTACGCTTAAAGACGACCCGCACCCAAACGCTGTAAGACACGAAATACTCGGAGAGCTGTTAGCCGCCCACATGGCGGCAGCTATAGAGGGATAACCGATGTTAAAGAAGGTTTTGATATTAATTCCTGCTTTTGCAGTAGCCGTAACAGGCGCGCTTTATGCCGAGCCTTCCAACTCTAAAATACAGCCTCGCAAGCGCTCACGTGTAAGGCCTGTTGATGTTCATCTCTGGCGGGCTGAACTGCTTGAAACAGCCTTTAACAGCAGTCCATCTGAGGCCGGCTTTGATAATTTAATTCACACCTACGAGAAAGTAATTAATCTGCTTTGTATGCCTGCACTGCCGCGCACGCTGCAATATAAAGGCAATCCCAAAAACCCTGAATGTTTAAAATTTATAGATAAGACTCTGGCGCTGGATCCTGAAAACGCAGCTGCGATTTGCGCCCGTGACGGTATTGATTCAAAGAGCTGTCGTAAGGCCTATTCGGATCAGGAAGTAAAACCGTTTTACTCTCATGTAATACGCAAACTGGGTGGCAGCAACCCGGACTCACTGCGCGCCGAGATTCAATCAGCAGTAGCAACCTCAGCTGTTAGAAAATTAACTGATAAGTTAGAGTCTCTCAACCAGGAACTCCGCAGAAATTACAGCAGCGAGAACAATGAAACAATGGAAAAGCTGGTCAATGTATATATGGCGCTTCTAAGGCATGTCTGCCGGGTGGACCGGCTTGAGCTGGTTCTTAACGATGATGAAAAGAAGATAATACTCACCAAGGCTAAAAACCCGCTATCAGAAAGTGACAGTAAAGCAGGATTAAATAAAAGCGAAGAGTTTAAGGTCAGTGAAAAAACAGAGGAAAAAAACAAGCAAAAGCTGCTCTCACTGGATGATATTGCTAAAAAGCTTGAGGATCTCAGAAACAAAAATAAAAAGAAATTAAATAACAACATTCATAAAACAAGGCGCATACTTTATCGGCCAGGGATATGTATTAATTATGCCCAGACAGTACAACGCTTGGACCAGGAAGGTGTGCAACCTGTTGATTGCTATCTTGACGGGTTTTATTCGCCCCAGTGTATAAGTGCACTGAGAAAATACAGGGCCTATAAGGAAGAGCAGCAAAAGAAAGATAAAAAAGGAGATAAAAAAAAGGACTCTGAGCCGGAATCGAACAGTATGATTGGGACTTTTTGAGGGCGGTTGCTGGAGAGGGTGAAAGAATGGCATCTCCCTCATATAAGTTTATAGAGGTAATATTACCGGAACCTGACTCATAAAACGCAATACGTCTACGTCTACGTCGCCGTAAACGAAAAAAAACGTTTACGTAGACGGACACGTCTACGAATCTTATTCTTTAACCTTCTTAAGTTAATCCAGCAACCAGAATCACAACCAGAAACACTTTATAACAATTACCACCAATCCACCTTACCGCAACAGATTCAGTGTATCTCTAATCATATCATTTGCGGTACTGAGCGTCTGTGAACTGGCCTGGTAACCACGCTGGTAAAGAACCAGCTCTACAAATTCAGTGGCGATATCGACAGTCGATCTTTCAAGTGCGCCACCATTTAACGTTCCAAAACCGTTACTGCCGGGTGCGCCCAGCCGGATTTCTCCGCTGTCCGGACCACGGGCAAAGAGATTATTACCTACCCTTTCAAGACTATCTACATTTGAAAAGTCAGCCAGCTGAAGCGTCCCCAGAAGGAGCGGTGTTCCTGAATCAAGCAGTGCAAAAACTCTACCGTCAGGCTTAACTTCGTAATCCTGAATATTACCGGCACTCTGCCCGTTCTGTACTATACTTGATACCTGCGTTGCGCCTGCAAACTGGGTAAATCCCGACAGATCAATGGTAATATTGCCGGTAGCTGCTCCGTTGTTAAATTCCGGTGTAACAGTCATTGTAGCTGTTCCGGTTGGTTGACCGGAGCTGTCAAATGTCATAGTGGTTGTGCCAAGCTGTACCGGTGCTCCCTCTGTGCCACCGGTTACCTCACCTCCATCAATGTAAGCTACAGCAGTCCATTCGCTTGCGTCAGTTCTGTAAAATGCGAGTGATAAATCTCTGGGACCACCCAGGCTGTCGAACACTCTCACCTCTGCGGTAAAGGATGCACTCTGATCGATCTCCTTAAAGGTGTCTGCATCCTCGCCGGTTGGCACGGTAGTAATTTCATTGTCACTTGAAAGATTGCCGAAAATCTGCGCACTAGTAGTTGCCACACCGTTTAAATTTAAGTTATCAATATCAAGCTGCCCAAGCTGACCGGTTGAGCTGATAAAACCAAGTACCGGCAAGTTGTTACCTTCTACCAGTACCCCCTCACTGTTAATAGCCAGGGTTCCGGCGCGTGTAAAATTAGGATTGTCAGCATCGCCCACCATTATGAATCCACGCCCCTCAATTGCTATATCCAGGGAGCGTCCGGTATCCTCGATTACACCGGTTTCATGCACAGTTCTGACTCTGGCCACCTGGACACCATTACCGGCAGCCTGCATTGACTCAGAGCGGGCAGCGCCACTACCCTCCGAGAGCAAATCCCCGAATTCAGTCCGCGCAGCCTTAAATCCGACAGTATTTGAATTGGATATGTTGTCACCAATAACCGAGATAGCTATACCGTGCGCTGTAAGCCCCTCCTTGCTGGCAAACATTGCTGATTCAAGTCTCATTTGCGTTATCTCCCTTCAGACCGGAATATTTTACCGTAAGCCTAAAGACTCACGGGATTTATAAAAATCCAGCCAGAAAACTGTAATTACAGCATTTTCGCTAGATGCAGGCGGTAAAATATTCCTGCTCTAAGCTGCCTTCCATTGGCTTTCTGTTAGAAGTGCAATTATTCTGCCAGAGCGGGCCTCAAGCGGGCTTCTTGCTGCCACGCTGTAAATCTGAAAGCTTTATTCCCCGACTGGTCAAAGCCCAGACACCATAAACAACATAAAAAACAGCCTGGTATAGATGAGTTACAATTGCATAGGCCAGAGCAGCCTCTTTGCTGGAAGTGAATATCTGAAATCCGGCCATACAGGCTGCCTGGTATATTCCGATAAATCCAGGCGCGCTCGGAAGAGCAACTCCCAGTGCTACGAAAACTGAGACTACAACACCTGCAAAAAAAGTGCGCGGCAAGTCAAAGGCGAACAAAAATATATAAAAAAGAAAATAAGTTGAAAACCAGACAATAACTGTCAGAAGAGTAATCTTTAACAGTACACCACGTCCCTTTAATACCTCAACTCCCGTTAGAAAATCTCCCGCAGCAGAAACAATAATTTTTGAAATGCTTTCAGGCAAAAACCCGGTTGACCACTCTACCAGCCGTTTAATCCTGGCGGGAAATACAATTCCAGCAACAATCATACAAAATACTAGCAGAGCAAGCTTGGAAAATATCAAAGCCCCTTTTTCAATCTCCGGAGGCAAATTATTGATCATGCCTGCTACAACGGCAAAGCTTACAAGCACCATAGCAAGGTCGAAAAAGCGCTCTACCACCACTGAGACAAATGACACCGTAAAGCTGTGCTGACTCTCACGGCTCAGTAAATACGGTCTGATAAACTCGCCGGCGCGAAGCGGCAATACATAGCTGGCGAAAGTGCCGATAATGATGGCATCAAAACGGCTTTTAAATGTGGTTATATTTTGAAGCGGCAAAAGGTACCGCCAGCGCATCGCCCTGAGTGAATAGTGAAGCACCATAACAGGAAAGGCTAAAATTAGCGGCAAAAAACCCGTTTCAGCCAGCTGCTCCTTAAGCCCGCTCCAGCTTACCTCACTAAAAACCAGCACAATCAGCACAGCACTAAGTAAAAAACTTACTAAAACCTGAAAGCGGCGGGAAAACAGTAGCTTCTTCATAACGCCACGATGATAGGCAAAATCAGTAGAATCGTCGAGTAGCGCTTTAGCTGCAAAAAGTAAAATTTTGTAGAGGTAAGCGTCGGCGTCATATACACCCCAAACTGCTGTGGTGCATATAATACCGGCATATTCATACAGCAAACCCTTATAAATTATAGCGTGCATCTAAGAGGTTTTCGTAGGTAACTACCCGTATTTCCCTTAACACTCTGAAATTATAGGCCAGAGTTATTGAGAAGGTGGCAGCCTGGGCCGATTTAAGATTTACAAGGCCGGATTAAATCCGACTTAGACGCGTGGTCATCACATGAAGGTCAATTCAACAATTAAGACAATACTTAGAACAGCAGCTGTTGTTCTGGCTGTTGGACTACTGAGAGAGCTACTAAGCGGGGTCCCCGAGTGGCCACATTTATTGAGCGCTATGACGCTTTACAGCCTTGCAGGCTTACTGGCTGGGATAATTATAGGGCATCTTGAAAACAGAGACACTAAGCAGGCCGAAACTGTTATTCATGAGCTGGAAGAAGAGCTGGTCCGAATTGAGCCCATACAGCAGGTTGGCATGATGACGGCCGGCCTGGCGCATAATCTCAGAAACTACCTTTGCGTTCTGGAGAACTCCATGAACATGCTTGAAAAGAGCCAGGAAACCAACCAGTCGATCAAACGTGCCCTGATGGTGCAGAGTAAATGTATCGACCAGGCCGAACGGTGTATTGACCGTGTAATGTGGCTCGTTAAAAAGGAAAATCACGAGAAAAGCTCCGGGCGGCCGCTACTTGAAATTCTGCATGATGCCGCAGACCTTGCCGAGCTTCTGGTAAAGCCAAAACAGATGACGATTGTACGCGACTTTACAAGCATTCCTGACTCAGTCAGGCTGAACGATATCTCCATTATGCAGTCTATCATTAACCTGGTAAAAAATGCTGCCGAGGCCTCCAAAAATGGAAGTGCTATTGTCATCGGCAATAAAATAGTGGAAAACATACCGGGAGAAAAAGAGGTTCGAATTTTTGTAAAAGACTACGGCTGCGGGATAGATGACACCGTTCTTAGTGAGATGTTTGAGCCATTTAAAACTACCAAAAATAACGGCCACGGGATTGGGCTTGTTACCGTTAAAAAACTGGTGGAAGAAGACGGCGGCCGGGTAAAGATAAAATCAGCCCCAAATAAAGGCACGGAAGTCATTCTAAGTTATCCGCTAAGCGAGCAGGTTACAATTCAATAACTTCTAAAACAGCAGCCTGGTTCTTATACTGGCTTCAAGTGAATCAATCCGCTTTTTCACTTCTCTGGAAATGTCTTTTCCGACATCCATAATCAGATAGCCAATATTATCCATAGTGCTTAAATACTGCGCTTCGATATTTACACCGGTATCAGCAATAATATTATTAATATCACGCATAACACCCGGAACATTGCGGTGTATATTAAGTATTCTGTGACAGTCACGATCCAGCAGCGGAAGCTCAACCTGCGGAAAATTAACAGCACCCGATGTGCTGCCGGTATCTAAAAATTTAATCAGCGAGCTGGCCACCTCGCGCCCAATTGCCTGCTGGGCTTCAACCGTGCTGCCGCCAACGTGCGGAGTAAGAATTACATTGGGGAGTCCGCAAACAACACTGTTAAAGCTGTCAACCCGTGCGGCTGGCTCCTCAGGATAAACATCGAGTGCAGCCCCTGCAAGATGACCGCTCTTTATCGCCTCAGCCAGTGCATCAAGATCAACCACAGAGCCACGGCTTAAATTGAGAAGATAAGATCCCTCTTTCATAACTTTAAGCTCTTCAGAAGAGATCATTCCACGGGTCTGATCAGTTTCAGGAACATGCAGTGTCACAAAATCCGCCTCTCTTAGTACTTCCTGAAGTGATCCAGCCGGGCGGGCGTTACCCAGCGGAAGTTTAGGTACGATATCATAAAATATCACCTTCATGCCGAAAGCTTCTGCCAGCAGTCCCACCTGCGGCCCAATATGGCCGTACCCGATAATCCCTACTGTTTTGTTACGAACTTCATAAGAACCGGCCGCTGTTTTTTCCCAGCGCCCCTGATGAAGCTCAATGCTGCGCTGAACTGCTTTGCGCGCAAGCATTACTATTTCAGCCATAGTTAGCTCAGCTACACTGCGGGTATTACTGAAAGGGGCATTAAATACCACAGTACCAGCAGTACGGGCCTCTTTAAGAGCAACCTGGTTGGTGCCTATACAGAAACAGCCGATAGCAAGCAGCCGCCTGGCCTGTTTTAGTACCCGCGGTGTAATCTGTGTTCGGGAGCGAATGCCGAGAATATGCACCGACGGAATCAGTTCTGAAAGCTGATCTTCATTAAGAGCCGATTTCCTTATTTCAGCCCTGTAATCAGCAGAATTAAACTCCTCGGCTGCTGACTGGTGAATGCCTTCAAGTAAAAGAATCTTTATTTTCTCTTTTGGAAAAGAAGTCTTCATATAAGTTATGTTTTATCCCTTAAAACTGCCCTGCCATTTAAATCATACAGTTCGAATACAATTTCATACCCGCTCTGTCTACTCTTTACAGTAAGCATTCCGAAATTACTTCCCTTTCTATATATCTTACGCCTGAAGCTGTCACTTCCGGCCCGCTTAAGTGATGCTACTGCAGCTGCCAGCGGCGATGACACGTACTCTGTAAGTAAACGCCCGCGCCAGTAGCGCTTTATAACAGCCCCAAAATGGGCATCACCAGAAATAATTATTACTTTACGCTGTGATGCTGCCAGCGCATCCAGCAGTTCCCTGAATTCTGCCCGATAATCCTCCAGCATTTCGCCATCACCTCGTCCCTCTGCCAGAAGCATACCGCCACTTACAATTATAAGCGGTCTGCTATCTTTTATCTTAAGATACGATTTAATCCATTTTAACTGCGCCCGGCCAAAATAGGCTGCATTTTCACTATCCCGAGAAGCAGCATTTATCCGGTAAGTTCTGTTATCAGTAAATAAAATTACAGCCTGAGGGAGATGAACAGCATAGGCAAGAGAATCGTTCAGGAAGTTTTTCTTCTGCCCATTATGCCACTGGTTTAAAAAAGCTCTCTTTGAAACCTCCTTATAAGCATAACTGGAATCAGCATTATCGTAACCAAAATCGTGATCATCCCAGATGGCATAAACAGGAATAAGATTTTTTAGCTTCAAAAACGCCGGAGTCCTGTATGTATCTCTGTAGCGCTCCCTGATTTTCTTTAAATTTCCGTGCTCATTATCACCAATATAGATAGTATCACCACTTACAATTAAAATATCCGGCTGCTTTGACAGAATCTCCTGCCAGATTTTGTTAGACCTGTAGGCCACACAGGAGCCAAAGGCTATCTTAAGCGGAGTTTCTATTCCGCGGCTAAAATGCTTTGGGCTGCACCCGCAAAGATAAATAAGAATTACGGCAAACAGTATAAGTAAGCTCTTAACCCTGCCGCCTCTACCCTGCTTCATTTACCCAGCCCGAGTTTTTCGGCAATTTTTTCGAGATCTTTGTTTTCGCTATCAGCAAAATTAACCCTCTCTGAAGCAATCAGTTCGGCTTCTTCCAGAAGTTCAGGTTTTTTCCCTGAAGTTTCAATCCGCCAGTTTAGAATCTTTTTTACGCCCTTTGCTTCAACATTAAAACTGTATCTTCGTCCGGCAAGCTCAATCAGGTAAGTTATAAGCCCCCCTTCAGCAATTCGTTTAGCAGATGATTTTATAGAGACATTGCGTTCCACCTCAACGTCTACAATTTCCGGGAGAACATGCTTAAAGCGCGTAAAAAAAGGAGAGGTCAAAGCACGGTAAGCTCCTGACGGCCAGGAAGCTTTCAGCTCTCTTACCCTTACAAAAAAATCGTCTTCTGTAAGAATTGGCGCTGCAGGACGGTAAACACGTACCCTGTCTCCCTCGGCCTCTACGTTTGAATGAAGCTCAGTTCTAATTCCGCCCTCCTGCCGGTGAAGCTGGTAGTAGAGCACACCGCTAAAGTCAGTAACAGCCAGGCGGCTTCTAATCGGCGTTACAGCACGAAAAGTCTTATCTCCGAGATGCCAGATCTGAAGTGGACTGCTGACAGATGTCAGCACCCGAAAGCTGTTAAGTCCGGCCCGGAATTCGCGAAGCCCGACAAGTTTAATCGTATCAACCCGATCTTCAGCGCTTAAAGGACTTACGCTTCTTAGGCCGCTTCTGGCAGCAACTGGTTCTACACGGTAAACCAGCAGAGCGCGCCCGCCGTGTATTTTTCCTGCATAGTTTATTTTATAGCGGTATGTGTTTATCTCAGCCCTGCCGTCTTTCCAGTAAGGCCAAAAGCGCGGGCCGTACTGGGCATATACCAGATCAGGCAGAAAAAAAGTTAAAACAACGAGAATAATAATATAGCTTTGATATCCACAGATTCGGGCTCGCTTGGGCTTAATCATTACTTGTCCTCCGGCCTGTTTTTAGGGCATAGTATAGCTGATGTCGAGTACAGAGTTACCAGGCACTCTTATCGCTAACACTCCGAGAAGTTCAAATTCTGCTCTTTTATATTGTCATTTAAGTAATTTATCACACCAGGCAAGAGGTCTGCGCAGACTGCAAAAAAACTGCCTGCGGACACCTCTTTTACTTGCTTAGGTTTTAAAAAAGTATTTTAATAGGGAATATAGAAGAACGTTTTATTTTTGTAGCTGGTTGAAATTACTGGCTTTAAAAGAAAACGCTCTATTCTGCTGCAATTATTAGCGCACCGGATTTAATGGTTTTTAAATCGTAAGGGTGTCAGCGGTAAGAAGTTTTTAAGTTAGAGGAGTATTTATGTTAGTGCAGGAGACAGGAAGAGCAGTTGCAGAGCTTACCCAGCCTCTGGGGCCAGCACCCGATATCGGCTTGAGTGAGGGTAGCGCTCCCATCCAAACCATGCTTAGAGCAATGCAAAATCTTATGGAGCCAGTAGCTTCTCCTGAGGGACCCTCCGCAGCCCGTATAGCTAATCTTGAAGAGTACATCACCGCACGTGGAGCTGAAAATCCCCAGGCTGCTATGGCTGCGTGAGTGATTGTGCAGGCGTAATACTCTCAACTTACTGGAAAGATTTATTTATCCTACAGTCTACGTTCTTTTAAAATCCGTCATAACTAAGTTACCCGGGTTAAACAGCCTGCCATAGAAGGCAGAAGACTGTTTAACGCCAAGACATTTATTAAGGTGGCACATGTTTGAAAACTTAAAAAAGATTATTACTGGTCAAACAGAAGAGAAACAGGCGGAGTCCGAAGTTCCCCTGGGGATCGGGGCTACCGCTGCCCTTCCCGCTCAAATGGAAGAAGCACTCAAGAGCCCTGAAGTCGGAAAAGCTCTTCGTGAACAGATCCTAAGAAACGAGAAGAGTTCTTCTGAGCAATAAATAAACTTATCTTGAAATCCAAAATTATCAGGCACACCGCCTTTAGCTGCAGGCCTTTTGTTTAATGCTGCGAGCTGCTATACTCGCCTGATGCCTCTTAGCGATAGTGCCTCCAGAGAAAAAATTGAAAACTACCTTAAAACGGTCGCTCCCTATTCGGTGATCGAAAAGGGTATAAAAGCTGCAACCGACGGGCTGGTCAGCGAATGCAGCCGCTCTGCAAACAGGGTGGTTGGCGCTGTGCTTGAAAGCGAGGCAGAGAGCCAGAGCGTTACCCTCGAGATTATCTCAGCTAAAGACATTAAGGCCCGCTGCAGCTGCTCAACCGCAGAAGAGATGGATGAACAGTGGTGCCGCCACGCCGTGGCCGTCCTGTGGCAGGCCAGCACACTCGGTTTTTTCGATCACCACAGCGGCTTTGCCTCTGGAGAATCTATTTATCGCATCAATACAAGCTCACCCGAAGAAATAGCCGCGGTAATTAACCAGATAAGTAAAGCCGAATACCTCACCAGCTTCAGAGCTTCCAAATCTCCCGATGTAAAAATTACTCTCGACCTTACAAGCGATCGCCTGGGAGTGCGCGTCTATTTTGACAGTGAACTACAGCTGCCGGCTCTTTTTGAAGGTTACGAAAACGTATCGGACCGTGCACTTGATACCGTCTTACTCCAAATGCTCGAAGAAGAAGGCAGCTGGGATGAAGATGCCCGCATCTGGTACGTAAATTCAAGCTCCGGAATTGAAATGGTTCTGGGTTTAATTCAGGAGTACCGCAAAGTTGTCAGTGCACAGAACAGGAAAAAAATCTCTTTTGCTAAACAGCCGCTTAAAGCCCGTATGCTGGTTGAATGGCTCGAAGGAGCTGTAGAAATCGCCATGAAATGGGTTCTGCCTGATGGTACAGAAAGAGATAAAGAGACTCCTCTGCTGGGGACCGGCCCCTACTGGACTGCCATTGATAATACCATTTACAGGCTCTCGCCTTCTGCAGCCCGGATAGCATCGGTATTTCCACACGGCTCAAGGGTGCGCTTTACCCGCTCACAGCTTGCCCCGATACTGGAAGTCTTGCGCGATGACCTCTTTAACCGGGATTTAATAGAAATCATTAACCCGGAGCTTCAGCCCGAGGCCCGTATAAAAAAACCGCGGCCGGTTCTTACGCTTGAGCGCCGCGAGGAGCTTTCCGAACACTTTGCTTCACACTCTACCCTGGAGCTTAGCGCAGTGCTTGATTTTGATTACCCTGCGCCCTCTGATAATTCAAACATAGTCTACCTTCCGGATAGAGAGAGAGAAGCTGAATTTAAAGAGCATCTGCTCGCTATCGGCTTTCATTACCGCACTGAACGTAAGCGCTATTACCTCAGCGGCGATGCTGCCCTTGATATAGTTAGTGAGCCTGAAAAATTCTTTCCCTCGCCCTGGAAGCTGCAGGGTCTGGCGGCTATTAAAAAAGGTCTGCGTTTTGCTTCCCTGGCACTTAATATAGCCATTGATTCAGAGCAGAAAAAAAAGGGAGAAACGCCTGGTAAAATAGATTGGTTTGACTGCCGCATATCGCTTACCCAGAATAACGCTAATATACCGATCAGCACGCTTTTTAAGCACAGCAAAGGAGAAGAGGAGCGCCACTGGATAAAGCTCGATAGCGGTGCATACGCTAAAGTTCCCGGCGGCAGTCTCGCTCAACTTAAGGCCACGCTCGGCCTGGTTGAGCCAAACTTCAGACTAAGTAACACCGTAAATACCCGTCTTAATACAGCCCAGGCAATCGGACTAAGCCGACTGCACGATGAATCGTTTAATATCTCAGTAGATCGCCGTCTTAAAAATCTCTCGCTGAAACTCCAGGAATTCAGTTCAATTCAAAAGCAAAAAATTCCACGTGGCTTTAAGGGCAAACTTAGAAGCTACCAGGAAGAGGGACTCAGCTGGCTCTGCTTTCTGAATGAATTCAGCCTGGGCGGTATTCTGGCTGATGAGATGGGTCTCGGTAAGACTGTCCAGACCCTGGTGTTACTTCAAAAACTTAAAGAGAGCCGCAAAAAGGATTTTAAGCTCGATAAACCTGCTCTGGTTGTTGCTCCCACATCAGTCATCACTAATTGGATGTATGAAGCCCGCAGGTTTACTCCGGGACTTAAAACCCTGCTGCTGCACGGGCCGGAGCGTAAGAAAAAGTTTAAAGAGATTAACAATCACGATCTGGTAATCACTTCATACGCACTGCTCAGGATAGATCGCTTCGAGCTGGAACGTTACCAGTTCAGCTACGTTATTCTGGATGAGGCCCAGAATATTAAAAACCCGGCGGCTGCTACAACCAAAGCTGCAAAAGCACTGAAAGCCCGCCACAGACTGGCTCTAACCGGCACACCTACCGAGAACCGCCCGCTTGAGCTCTGGTCAATCATGGACTTTCTGATGCCCGGGTACCTGGGGTCTCGTGAATTTTTTAAATCCAACATTGAAAAACCGATAATTGAAAAAGGCCCGGCTGTACAGGCCACCAGGTTACTGAACGCTAAAACCAGGCCGTTTATATTGCGAAGAACCAAGGCAGAAGTAGAAAAAGATCTTCCACCCAAGATAGAATCTGACCTGCACGTGCCGATGACAGAGAGTCAGCGCGAACTTTACTCAAGCATTCTGGCTGAAGTAAGGCCGAAAATTTTTGAAGCAGTCGAGAAAAAAGGGGTACGCGGAGCCAGCGTGTCAATCCTCTCAGCGCTTTTGAGGCTCAGACAGGTCTGTAATCATCCAAATTCAATTGCAGCCCTGAAGCACGAAGCAGGCTTTGATTCCGGCAAATTCGAACTGCTAAAAGAGCTCTGCACAGAAGCCCTTGAAAACGGAAGAAAGATTCTGCTCTTCAGCCAGTTTATCGAGATGCTGTCCATTATTCGCGGCTGGCTTGACCAGCAGGATCTACCCTACCTTTACCTGGACGGCTCTACCAAACGCAGACAGGATATAGTTGACCAGTTTAACCAGGATCCTACTATCAGGCTTTTTCTGATAAGTCTTAAGGCTGGTGGTACCGGTCTTAATCTGACTGCCGCTGATACAGTAATTATTTATGACCCCTGGTGGAATCCGGCTGTAGAGTACCAGGCAGTAGACCGGGCACACAGAATCGGCCAGACAAGAGCTGTCTCGGTTTACCGTCTGATTACTGAAGACTCCATTGAGCAGAAAATAATGGATCTTAAAGGACGTAAAGAAAAAATTGTTGATGCACTTATTAATGATAATGGTCTCTCAACCATTAACCTGAGCAGGGAAGATCTCGAGCAGCTCTTCTCACCACTCGATGTAAAGTAGCAAATTTTCTTGTTTTTCAGTTAATTAGATTGTAAGGCGCTCAATCAAGCTGGCACATGCACCTCATTTACAGGTATATTAATCTGACTCTACCGATCAATACTGGCAATGAATTAAAGACAGGACTAAGCTGTAACTGGCGTGGAAGATAAAACAGAAAAAGCAGAAAAACCGCTGCGGGCCACGATTCTAACCCGCGAAGAACTGGTTAATCTGGCACAGGATATTGCCAGCCGGGCGCGTGTCAGTAAAAAACCATCAAAAGGCGAAAATATTTATGACCGCTTCCGCGAAAACGCACAAATTCTGCACGATGCTTACTATACCCTGGCGGAAGCAGCAGCCAATAAAGAGATCCTGACAGCCGGTGCTGAATGGCTGCTCGATAATTACCACGTAGTTGAAGAACATGTGCGCGAAATTAAAAAGCACCTGCCGCGCCGTTATTACAGGACCCTGCCAAAACTGACTTCTGGAAAGCTGGCCGGATATCCACGTGTTTATCAGCTAGCAGTAGAATTTATCAGCCACAGTGATTCAGTAGTTGAAGGAGAGAGTCTTAGCAGTTTTATCCGTTCTTATCAGGAAGTTACTACACTTACAATCGGTGAGCTCTGGGCTGTACCGATTATGCTGAGACTGGCCCTGATTGAGAACCTGCGCCGGCTGGCAGTCGCTAACGTAAGCGCTCGGCGCGAACGACTGCTGGCAGAAGAGCTTGCTGCAGCAGTGCTTAAGCAGGAAGACTGCACAGCCAGCGACCTTCTTCTGGAGTTTGCCCATCAGTTTAAGGAGCGGCCTGCCATTGGGCGACGCGGTACGGTCTATCTCTTAAAGCGTCTTAGAAGCCACGGGCGCAAGGCTCTCCTGACACTCGGCTGGCTTGAAACCCGTATCCGCGAACAGGGTCTTAATCCCGATCAGCTTATTAGAGAAGACCAGTATGCCCAGGCAGCAGACCAGATTTCAATCGGCAATACAGTCACGTCCTTAAAATACATCAACCGTTTTAACTGGAAGACCTGGTTTGAAAGCGTAAGTAAAGTTCACGCTATTCTGATGCGTGATCCGGCCGGGATGTACAGCACCTGTGATTTCGAAACACGTGATCGCTACCGCCACCGGCTGGAACATTACGCCCGCCGTTCGGGTCTTGAGGAAACCGAAGTTGCTACAAAGCTGATAGACTTCATTCCCGTTTATGCAAAGGAGCGCTTGAAAGATGCTACCGAAAGCAACACAGCTCTTAAAAACCGTCTCTTACATATCGGCTATTATCTGATTGACGAAGGACAACGTGAATTTGAACAGTTTGCCGGTATAAAGCTCGATCCGCGTGAATACCTGGCGCGTTATCTTAAAAAGCACGCCTTTTTACTATACATTACATCAATTGCGCTGCTTTCACTGATGCTGGTTTTCTTTGCCGCATCTATTGCACTTAAAACAGGTGCTACTCCGGCATTAATGCTGGCACTAACACTGCTCTTAGTTTTCCCTGCTTCACAACTTGCAATTGACGTTGTGCAGTGGATTGTAACCCGCATGGTGAAGCCGGACTATTTAGCGCGCCTTGATTATGATTATGGCATTCCTGAGAGCGCTAAAACAGCAGTAGCTGTTCACATTATTGTAAAAGATAAGCTTGCGCTCTCTGAAATAATTGATGCACTTGAAGTCCGCTACCTGGGAAATGAAGATCCCAACCTTATATACGCTCTTCTGGCTGACCTGCCGGATGCTGACAGTGAAACTCTGCCGGCTGATGAAGATCTTATGCAGTTTGCCACTAACCGCATTAAAGAGCTAAACGATAAATACTCTGCTGGCAGCGGCACACAACCATTTTATCTGCTCTTTCGAAAACGTCTCTGGAACGAGGGCGAAGGCAAGTTTATGGGCTATGAGCGTAAGCGCGGTAAAATTATGGAGTTTAACCGGCTTTTGCTCGGCGATGATAATACCTCCTTTGAATTGCTGGTAGGCAATTTATCGTCTCTAAGGGCCTGCCGCTTTGTTATCACCCTTGATCAGGATACCCAGCTTCCGCGCGGCACTGCCCGCAAACTGGTTGCAACTATCGCCCACCCGCTTAACAGAGCAATTATTGATTCTGAACGAAACGTTGTTACCAGCGGATACGGTATAATTCAGCCACGCGTGGGAATTTCACTGCGCAGCGCGCACGCATCACTTTTTTCAAGAATCTTTTGTGGCCACGCAGGGATTGATCCCTACACACAGGCAGTCTCTGATGTCTACCAGGATCTCTTCAAAGAAGGCTCATATATAGGAAAGGGCATTTACGACATAGCAGCATTTGAAAAAACCCTATCAGAGCGAGTGCCTGATAATGCTCTGCTCAGTCACGATTTGTTTGAAAGCCTTTTTGCACGCTGCGCCCTGGCTACTAACATTGAGCTGCTTGATGATTTTCCGCCACGCTATAATGTCTATGCCCGCCGTCAGCACCGCTGGGTGCGGGGCGACTGGCAACTTCTGCCGTGGGTTGGCAGAAAAATTCCTGACAAAAACAGAAAATATTACCGCTCACCAATTTCCGCGCTGGGCAGATGGAAATTAATAGATAACCTGCGTCGCAGTCTGCTTGCACCGGCCAGTTTTTTGGCGCTGCTGGTTGGCTGGGTCTTTATGCCGCAGGCGGCCTGGTTCTGGCTGCTAACTATTCTGGTGGTTCTGGCATTTCCTGTTTACGCCAATCTGGCCGGAGCGTTCATGATTACACCTATAGGCCTCTCACTCGGTACTTACGCCAGGGGGGTTGGACGCGACCTCATGCGTAACTCACTGCAGACACTGCTGATACTAAGTTTTCTGCCGTATCAGGCTTACCTGATGGTTCATGCTGTTACTGTAACGCTCTACCGTCTCTATATTTCAAAAAAACACCTGCTTGAATGGGAAACAGCTTACTACGCTGAAAAACGTCTTGGCACTGGGCTGCTGGCCTGTACATGGCAGATGCTCCCGGGAGTAATACTCTCTCTTTTAAGCACCGGCTTACTTTTATCCAAACAACACCCCCTGCCACTTTCGTTTATGCTGGTTTTTCCTCTCTGGCTCTGTTCGCCGTTAATTGCCTCCTATGCAAGCAAACCTCGGCGTAAAGTAAGTTACAGTCTCCGGCAACGCGAGCGTGAACGATTGCGGGAATACGCCTGGTCGACCTGGCGCTATTTTAATGTCCATTTAACTCAGGAATATAATTATCTGATACCTGACAATCTTCAACTGGTCCCTACCAGGAGAGTTGCCGAAAGAACCTCTCCAACAAATATGGGCTTATCACTATTGTCCATAGTCTCCGCCTATAATCTCGGCTTTATCAGCATGCCTGTCCTGCTCGATAAGCTTGCTCATTCTATTGCCAGCATGAAAAAATTAGAGCGCTACCGTGGACATTTCTATAACTGGTATCAGATAAAAACTTTGGCGCCCCTGGCTCCGCGTTACATTTCAACAGTAGATTCCGGAAACCTTGTCGGACATCTGATAGCATTACGCCAGGCACTGATAAACTTTGAACACGAAGCTGTTGTTACCAGTGATCATTTTGTACACCTTAGAAACGGCTTTAGCCATTTTTCAAAGCTGGTAAGCGAATTTGATTACAGGCTGGCAGGAAAATTAAAAAAGCTGGCCGCTTCTGTTCCGCTTCAAACAACACACTTTGGAGAGATCATAAATTATCTGGATACCCTCGCTGGAGATCACCAGGAGCTGTCCAGTCCCGCCGAACCTTCACTGGCACTTAGCGGCGAAATCGGTGAAAGGCTTTTAAACTTTTACGCTGAAATTGCTGCACTGGTTGATCTTAAGCGCTTCTTCAGCTGGCACAAGGAACTGCTTGAATTACGGCGCAAGCTTATAGATCTGGACGAACGCGATACCAACACAGAAGAACTACAGCGTGAACTTAACAGAATTGAGAGGGTTGTTAGCGGGCGCACTCCCACGTATGCCCTGCTTATTAAAATTACAAACCGCATAATCTCACTTACAGATAAAGCCCTTAAAGATAATGGCTTCAGCACTGGCGATATAAAAGAGAACCTCGTTGCCTTACAGAAGAGCGCCAGCGAGACTCTTTCAGCCCTTGAAGAGATGGTCAATAAAAGGGCAGGCCTGATTGAGGATATTAGCACCATAATTAGTTCAACTGATTTCACATTTCTGTTTGACAGCGAGAGAGAGCTCTTCTCAATCGGATATGACGTTGATAACGCCAGGCTGGAGAATTCCTACTACGATCTTCTGGCCTCAGAAGCCAGACTGGCAAGTTTTGTAGCAATAGCCAGCGGGCAGGTTGAGCAAAAGCACTGGTTTATGCTCGGACGTAAGCTGGCCGACTCTCCCGGAGGCAAGGCGCTTATGTCCTGGAGCGCTACCATGTTTGAATACCTGATGCCGCTACTGGTAATGCACGATTACCCGGAAACTATTCTCTCTGAAACTTACAGGGCAGTTGTCAGAGCTCAGATCCATTACGGCAAAAAGCGCGGTGTTCCGTGGGGATTTTCCGAATCGGGCTATAGCGGCGTAGACTTTGAAAAAACTTATCAGTATAAGGCCTTTGGTGTACCTGGGCTTGGACTTAAACGAGGCCTTTCGGAGGATCTGGTTGTATCACCTTACTCGACTTTTCTTGCTCTACCGATTGACCCGCGCGCCAGCCTTAAGAACCTGCTGGCGCTTGAGCGCGAAGGACTCAGAGGGGAGTTCGGCTTCTTTGAAGCTGCGGATTATACCGCTGAGCGTTTAAGCCGCGGCGAGCGCTGTAACATAGTGCGATCCTTTCTGGCACATCACCAGGGCATGACCCTTATATCACTGAACAACTTTCTAAACGACAATGTAATACAGGACTGTTTCCATGCTGACCCGGCTGTTAAGGCAACCGATCTCCTGCTGCACGAGCGCTTTCCGCATATGGTGCCCGCCACAGTTCCGCATCAGGCTGAACTTACCCAGCTTGAACGCGAAGAGGAGCAGCAGAAAGCAGTTAGAACCGAGCTGCATACAACTGCACACACATTTGTACCGCGCACCCGTATAATCTCCAACGGCCGTTATTCGCTAATGATTGACAATGCCGGCTGCGGGTACAGCACGCTGGACAATACCATTGCAGTTAACCGCTGGCGTGAAGATGCTGAACAGAATCAGTACGGTATCTTTATCTTTATTAAGGATCTCGACAGCGGAAAAGTCTGGTCCGTGGGTTACCAGCCAACCTGTGTTGAGCCTGATAGCTATGAGGTGCTTTTCAGCCCCGATAAAATTGAATTTAAGCGGAAAGACTTTGGCATAGCTACCAGGGCAGAGATAACAGTCTCGCCTGAGGATAACGTTGAAGTGCGGCGTGTTACGCTTACTAACCTGTCGCCACGCAGGAGAAATCTGGCCATCGTAAGTTATGCTGAAGTCGTGTTAGGCGATAAAGCCGGAGATAAAGCACATCCGGCTTACGCCAAGATGTTCGTACAGTCAGAGTTTCTGCCGGACTATGATGCTCTTTTATTCTTCAGACGCCCGCGCTCGCGTCACGATTCTGAGCTTTACCTCTTTCATATGACTACTACTAATTTGGTGTGGGAGCGCACACGTTTTGAAACCTCCAGATTTAATTTTATCGGCAGAGGCAGAAGCGTTTTTAATCCACAGGCACTCTCTGACTCAGGCAGACTGAGCGACACTACCGGTCCCGTTCTGGATCCGGTCATGGCGCTTCAGACCAGGATTGAACTGGATCAGGGCGGCTCACAATCGCTGACCTTCACCACCGGGATTGAATCGAGCCGTGACGAAGCCGTTCATTTGGCCGCCCGTTACCGCGACCTTAGCTACATTAACCGTGCCTTTGAAATGGCCTGGAGCCAAAGTAACGTTGAGCTTCGCCACGAACGCTTTTCAATCAGTCAGACACATACCTTTCAGCACCTGGCCAATGCTATTTTATTTAATGTTCCACAGCTCAGGGCAGAGCCTGAAGTCATTGAGAAAAACTACCTCACTCAGTCGGGCTTCTGGCGCTTCGGGGTATCAGGGGACTTCCCGATTGTATTTGCCCGTATAAGCGACCCGTCGCAGATTGAGCTGGTGCAGGAGCTGTTGCTGGCACATGAGTATCTGCGTATGCGCAATTTCGAATTTGAGCTGATTATTTTAAACGAATATCCCGGCGGATACTTTCAGGACTTTCAGGAGGAGCTTGAAAACCTTATAAAGCACGGCTACTCGGCCGCCATGGCAGAAAAACGCGGCGGAGTATTTCTTAGAAATACAGCCCAGCTTTCGGCTGAAGAGATAATATTAATTGAAAGTACCGCCCGTATTATTCTTCAGGGAGCAAACGGGCCACTTGAAAAACAGCTTAAGCTTGACGGCGAAACTGCGCCGGCTCTTCGCAGCAGACGCTCGATCTTTTCAGTTCTGGGTGATGAGTCTTACCGCAAATATGAACCACCTGCCAGGGAGCTTTTGTTTGAAAACAGCTATGGCGGTTTTTCGGCTGACGGGTGTGAGTATATAATGACTGTAAGTCCGCTAAAGCGCCCGCCGCTTCCCTGGAGTAATATTATTGCCAACGAAAATTTTGGTACTCTCGTTACTGAATCCGGAAGCTGCTACAGCTGGTCGGAAAACAGCCGTGAAAACCGCCTGACCCCCTGGTCGAATGATTTTGTAAGCGATCCCCCCGGTGAGGTTTTATATATACGCGACCTTGGAAGCGGCGCATACTGGTCTGCCACGCCGGCGCCCGTGCATAGTGATGATCTGTACAGGACAACGCATGGCTTTGGCTACACTAAATTTGAAACTCAGATCAGGGATGTCTTCAGCGAGCTTACCCTTTTTACGCCGCTTGACAGTACAGTTAAACTTTACAAGCTAAAACTTACCAACGGCGATTATCTCCCCCGTGAGATTGAGCTTGTTTTTTACTGCGACCTTGTTATCGGAATTAACCGTGACGACAGTTACCGCACTATTGTAACTGATTTTGACAGTGAAACTGAACTTGTTACAGCAATTAACCGCTATAATAATGAATTTGCCGGAAGAACCGTATTTGTAGGCAGCAACTTGAGCCTGAACGGTTATACTACCGACCGCACTGAATTTATTGGACGAAACAGAACTTTAAGTTCCCCGTACGCACTTGAAAGTGCAGTAGCGTCAGGGCTTTCAAATCTGCTGGTATCTGCCAGGCAGCCTACACCTCTCTCAAAAAAGACCGGAGCAGGATTTAACCCCTGCGCCGCTCTGAGTGTTACGCTGACTCTGGATCCGGGAGAGTCTGATGAAGTACTTTTCTTTTTAGGTGAGGCCCATTCTCTTGAAAGTGCCCGTGAAATCAAGCGTAAGTTCTCCTCAGTCCCTGCAGCAGAGAATTCACTGATGGCAGTCAGAGAGTTCTGGGATCTGAAACTCAGGCAGATCAGAATAGAGACACCGGACAGCGCCTTTAATATCATCATGAACGGCTGGCTACTGTATCAGACCATAGCCTGCCGCTTATTTGCCAGGAGTGCATTTTATCAGAGCGGTGGAGCTTATGGCTTCCGCGATCAACTTCAGGATACGCTGGCACTCTTACCTGTCGATCCCGATATGACCCGAAAACAAATCCTTAAGCACGCAGCGCGCCAGTTTGTCGAAGGCGATGTGCAGCACTGGTGGCATCCTCCAACCGGCCGGGGCGTAAGAACCAGAATTTCAGATGATTATCTCTGGCTGCCCTATGTAGTTGCAGCCTACCTTGAAGCTACCGGCGACAGTTCCATTCTGGAGGAGAGCGTCCCCTTTATAGAAGCCGCCCCGCTGGAAGAGGGCCAGATGGAGACTTACATTGTACCACATGTTTCTGAGCACCGTGGTAGCATATACGAGCATTGCATAATTGCTCTTGACCGCGCCATAAATCTTACCGGGCCACATAATTTGCCGCTGATTGGTGGCGGAGACTGGAACGACGGCATGAACGAAGTAGGAGTAGCCGGAAAGGGCGAGAGTATCTGGCTGGGCTGGTTTATTATAGATATCCTCAAAAAATTCATACCGCTGGTAACAGAGAGAAACGACCGCTACCGTGCAGATCTCTATAAGACTCACGCTGCTAAACTGCTGGATGCAATTGAAAAGGACGGTTGGGACGGCAAATGGTACCGGCGGGCCTATTTTGATGATGGCCGTGCACTGGGAAGCTGCCAGAACGATGAGTGCCGGATCGATTCACTGGCGCAGAGCTGGGGTGTATTGACCGACGCTGCCGACCCTGCCCGGAAGCGTGAGGCTATGCAGCATGTGTACGAATACCTGGTAGACGATCAGCACCGCCTGATAAAACTCTTGACCCCACCATTTGATAAAAGCGATCTTGAACCGGGGTACATCAAGGGTTATCTTCCGGGAGTTCGTGAGAACGGTGGCCAGTACACTCATGCTGCTGCCTGGGTAATTATGGCTACCGCGCGGCTGGGCCTTGGCGATCTGGCCTTTAAGCTCTTTCAGTATGTAAACCCCGTTACTCATACAGACTGCCGTGAAGCTGCAGAACAGTATCAGGGAGAGCCGTATGTTACCTGCGGTGATGTCTATTCAGTCAGCCCGCATGAGGGCCGGGCCGGCTGGAGCTGGTACACCGGTTCAGCCGGCTGGATATATCAGGCAGGGCTTTGTGAAATTCTGGGCCTTAAACTTTCAGCTTCGCATTTTTCGCTTAAACCGTGTGTTCCTTCCGGCTGGAAGCAGTATCGTATTAGCTTTACCCATAAAGCCACCCGCTATGAGATTACAGTTAATAATCCGGAGGGACTCTCCTGCGGGAAGATAAAGCTTGAAGTTGACGGCCAGCCTCTTTCAGCTGAGAGGCTTGAATTTGACAGTTTTGCCGATCGCACTCACGTAAATGTCAATGTGACAATTTTAGCTGCAGAAAGCCTTAACAGCGAATCAGGCCGGCCTGATCAGTCGCGTGTTTAGTAATCCCTTTACTCCCGTCCTGAGGATCTTTCTACTCCGGTTTAGAAACTTTTCCTAACACTCCGCGATAAAGGAATTTGAAACTTACTTATCTCTTAATGCTGGGAAGAATCATGAATTATTATCATAATACCGAGGGGTTTACCTTGATTGAACTGCTGGTGGTAATGTCAATTGTAGCAGTTTTAACTTCTATAGCAGTACCACAATTTAAAAGTTACCGTGAAAAAAGCTATGACACCAGAGCCAGAAGTGATCTGAGAAGTGTTGCTATTGCTGAAGAGGCTTATTTTCTGGAGAGCGAAAAATATCTCTCATGCTCCAACAGGGAGTGCGAAAACCTGCCGGGCATTGCCGGGCTCTCTGAGGGGGTAACTTTGCAGATTACAGTGACTGATATAGATTTTACCGGAACTTCCAGCCACAGCCGCGGTAGCGGCCGGGTATTTCGCTGGGACAGCGCCAGGGGAGGAATGCAAAATTAAGCGGGAATATTGGGCTGTAAATCAGGGCGATTAATCCGTGCCACCAGAATTTTCCAAGAAAAAAGTTCAGATTAGCCCTTAATGTAGGACATCTCAACGACTTTTTCGTTAAGATCGATAATAGCGCGCGCCATATCTTCTACCATTCGCAGCACAGTGGCAGGGCGTGTTTCTATCAGCTCTACAAAATTATCCTTTGGCAGAACCAGCACCATTGCATCTGTTTTACAGCGAATAGTAGCCGTTCTCTTTGTATCAGTAAGGGCAGCCAGCATTCCGAAAATCTCATCCTGCTTAATCTCCCCTACTACGACATCATCAACCACGACTTCCAGACAGCCCTCCACCAGCGTAAAAACCTCTCTGGCACTATCGCCCTGACGGATAATTATATCGCCTGCTGAATAATCCCGCACTTCGGGTGTAGGAGCCACACCACGTTTCATCAGGCTGGCTGCAATTCCGGCAAAATACGCATACTGGTATGCCAGGAACTGGTTCCAGAGCTTAAAAAGCTCGCTATCGTTCATTACAGCAGCAAAAAAGGTTTCACACGAGTAGACGTCTACTATTACGGCAAAATCCGAATGAATCTCACCGAGCGGCGGGCAGAAATGCTGCTCAAAGCCGATCAGATCGCCTTCATCAAACACAACAATTATCCGCCCGTTTCGCTTATAGGAAAGAGAGCCTTCTTTTAGAAGGAACAGTTTAGTGCGCTCATCGGGTGTCACAAAAAGCTGCTGGCCGGCCAGAATCTTAAGCCCCTTCGTTTCGGTAGGAATTCTTGACGCCAGCCGGCTGATAAGGCCTTTACATTTGGTGGCAATTGACTCCAGCTCGCGCGATTCTTCAACAAAACTGTACATAAACTCCCTTTTACAAACAGCCTCTTATGTCTACGAATTTATACCGCGAATAATTAATTTTAACCAGTGCTGAAACACACACTTATTAGTGCCTGAAATACATCTTTTTCAGAAAATAACTCACAGTTACTCCTCTGCCGGAAGCCGGAATGTAAAAGTACTGCCCGAATCCTCTGAACTTTCAAGCTCAATTGAGCTTCCATGCGCCTTAAGAATAGCCTTAACAGTGGCAAGCCCCAGGCCCAGTCCACCGGACTTAAATTCGTAAGTCCCTGAGCTGTGCTGCAGGGCTTCGCCAACCTCATAAAACTTCTCAAAGATAAGGGCATGCTGATCTTCCGGAATGCCTATGCCGTTATCTCTTACTGCTATTTCAACCATACCGGCTGAGCGTTTTGCTGAAATACTAATTTGGCCGCCGTCCGGAGTAAATCTGATCGCGTTAGAAAGCAAATTGGTAAGTACTACCATCAACAGCGCCCGATCAGCCCTGACCATGCCGGCACCCTCCATAACTGCTGTGGTCAGCTTCTGGCTGCGCGTCTGTAACGGCTGTTTAAATACTGCCTCTAACTCGTTAAAGATATCTTTTAAGTTACACTCTGCTAATGCAACCTGCAGTTCTCCGGCAGTTACATAACGGATATTGTCTATTTCACTTATAAGCCGCGAAAGCCGGTCCACCCCGTTCATAATAGTATCGAGCATCTTCTCGCGGGTGGCCTCATCCTTAAGCAACCCGGGCACAAGCATCTGAGCAGCTGTCTGAATAATATTAAAAGGAGTCTTAAACTCATGTCCGATAACTGTGATCATCTCATTTTTGCGCTTTTCCAGCACAGTAAGCTGCCTGGTCTTTTCTTCCAGAGCCTGATAAAGCCTGGCGTTCTCAACAGCGAGTCCGAGCTGAGCGGCAAATTGTTCAAGAAATCTCAGATCCTCTTCATTAAAATTATCTCCATCCTGTTTATTTAGTACCTGCACTGCTCCAATCACTCTTTCACCACGGGCAAAAAGCGGCACACATAAAAGATTACGGGTCTTATGCCCCAGCTCGTTATCAATCTCTGAAAAAAACCTGGGGTCGTTTTCAGTATCATTAACCAGAGCTGCTTTACGGTTCTCAATTACCCAGCCAACCACACCGCGCCCGGCCGGCATTTTTTTACCCTGAAGATTGCTATCTTCCCCCGCTCCCAGCGCCCAGAACTGGATCTCTCCTGAGCCGGTTTCGTAAAGATATACCGTAGACGCCGCTGCCTTCAGCTGATCGCGCACATGCTTTAGAGCCACCTGGGTAACACGACGAACATCAAGAGATGATGTCAGTAAAAGCGGCAGACGGGCCAGGTATTCAAGACGGCCTCTATCGAGCTTAAGGCTTTCCATATAGCTGAATCATATAACAACTCCGGTTAAATAACACTGATTATTTCGAAGTTAAATTCCAGATAAAAGGCCCGCTGGCTGTTAAGTCCCCCTCTTTACTTAACTCATTAATCCGCCTGATATACGCCTGCGCCAAACAATCTTCTTCTATTAACTTAAAATTTCTGATCGCCTCATCAATCCTACCACGTTCCAGAGCACTTAAAGCCTTTTCGGTGATTTCAATCAGCCTGTCAGCTTCAGAACTTCCGGCAGTTAAAGGTTCGTAGACTCTTACAACTTCGCTCTTTCCTACTACTCTAAGATCAGCAACCCGCCGGCAAAGTATATCACCAGGCAGTTTTTTGCGGGTAGCTTCACTGATTAAAATTGAAGTGCCAAAAACTTTATTGACCCCTTCAAGCCGGGCGGCCAGATTGGCTGCATCCCCGATTATAGTATAGTCAAAGCGGTTTCTTGAGCCGAAATTACCAACGTTAACTGTACCGGTATTAATGCCTACTCTCATCCTGAGCGTTACACCGAATTTCTCCCGAAAATAATCCCTGAGCTCAGAAAGTTTATTCTGTGCTTCAAGCGCTGCCAGCACACCGCGTCGGGCATGATCTTCTATTGCTACTGGAGCATTCCAGAAGGCAACAATTGCATCACCTTCGTATTTATCAAGAGTCCCTTCATAAGAGAGAATAACTTCAGTAATAGAGTCCAGATACTCGTTAATTAGCTCACCGAGCTTTCCGGCCTCAAGCCTCTCAGAAAGCGTTGTAAAACCCTCAAGGTCACTGAAAAACATTGTCAGCTCACGCTTTTCACCACCCAGTGAGAGCGCAGATGGATTCTCAATGATTCTGCGGATTACAGCAGGGCTTACATACTGTGAAAATGCCTTTTTAATAAAACGGTGCTGTCTTCCCTCAAGCTGATACTGCAGCGCAAGTGAGAGAATAAATGCTGCCAGTAGACTAACAAAAGGAGCAGCCATCTGCAGCCAGTAGCCTGCCAGAGCCGTGCCGTACCCGCAGGCGACAAACAGAATACTGCCAAGCAGAATGGCCAGAGCCTTGCCGGCTTCGCTGGAAATTAAGAGTATGCTTCCGGCTGCATACGCTGTAACCAGAAATATAAAAACATAATTCAGATATGCCGGAAGCTTAATAAAAAAATCTCTTTTAATTATATTGTTCAGCACAGTAGCGT
>RFHI01000049.1 GCA_003696425.1 Candidatus Dadabacteria bacterium
ATTTTAACTGCCTAGGCGAAGTGGCAAAAGCAATTTGAGGATCTTCACAAACAAGCTGTTCCGAATCCCATTGGGCTCGAAGCTCTAAAGCTGTGATATGCTGAGTGGCTAAGAATAGAACGAGAAAAAACCCTACATTGCCTGCGATAGCCTTCATTAATACCTCCTCCCTGAGAATACTTCCTTCAAAGTCACCGGCAAAAAACCTTCTCTGAATAATACGCTGCCGGAGCTTATTTGATGTTATGCGTGTTTACAGCGAACAGGTAACACGGAAAGCCGTTTGAGTTTACCCCATTACTCTTTCGGAGAGTTTAATACACTGGATTAAAACAAAATACCGCTATTTTCATTGTGCTGAGAAAATGTACCGGGAATCTAGATCTATTTCTGCTGATCGATTCTCAAAAAAACCGAGCCCAGAGCTATAAACAACCAGTTTAAAAGAGCTGCGCTAACAACATAACCCGTTAAAGGAAAAGTAAACGGGCCAATTCGATAGAGAGACTCGTATCCAAGATCAGGATTCAGAAATGATTCTATTGCGTCCTCAGCGCCAAATTCAAGCGTGATAAGTCCGGCTACAAGCAAAGTAAACAATACGTAGCGGGCGACGCTGATTTTCTTAAGTTTTTTCCCGGCTACATGGTAGTGAAAGACTAAAAGCAGTAGAAAAAGATACGCTGCTGAAATCAAAAGCTGCGGCAGAAACTCCACAAATTCAACTGCGTCGGTTTTAATAAGCACAATATCACTGTCACTTACCCTTTCACTGAACGGCAGCTCAGAGCGAGCCAGGCCGTTTTTAAAGTTAAAAACCGGATCAATTATATCCAGCTCCAACGGATCAGTATTATCGTTTTTTCGGTACAGACTCGCCTTTGGAAGAAAAAAGGCGGCCTCCATCGTACGCCGTATGGCAGCTTCGGCAATAAGCTGTATCCGCTCAGTCTTTACAGCACCATTAACACGTAAATCCTTGTAGCCAACTTTGTAGCAATAAAAATTAAAGACAAATAATATTGAAACTAAGAACAAAAAGGAAAATTCAGTCCAGATTAAAGCTGCCTTCTTCCAGCTCCCGCGAATAACCGCCAAAACGGCAGGAAACACGGCAAAAAGCGCCGCGTATGTAAGCGCAGGAAGCGCCCCGAAAAATACTTTTGTAATTGTTCCGGAGCTATCCATTAGTCCCGACCAGGCTCTTAAGATGTACTCACCAAGCGGGTAGGACATTAAAAATAAAAGCGCACTTACTCCCGAGGCTGCCAGCAGGAATCTAACAGCTCTTAAAAGATACTCTTTAAGTCCCAGCTTGCGGTTAACCTGGAAAGGTATAGCTGCTGAAGTATACTCCAGGGCAGATTGAAGCGCTGAGCTATAACTGGCTTTTGAATCATCCGCAGCTCCTTCAAGCAAGGCACTGGGAATGGCCCCCTCAAGCGCCTCGCTTACAGCACGCTCCATCTGATCTGAAAATTCGCTACTTGATTTTTTCTGCCCCCCCGACCAGGACTCTATGGCTTCAGCAATTTCACGGGCCGAGGCTGGCCGTGCTGCCGGATCCTTAGAGAGCATCTGTAAAATAAGCGTATTAAGCCAGGCCGGAAGTTCGGGATTTCTCTTTAGCGGCGAAGCAGGAGTGGCCTTTAAATGTTTTTTCATCACCTCAGCCGGCGAGCGGCCTGCAAAGGGCACACTGCCAGTGGCAAGCTGATACATCATTACACCGAGTGAATAAATATCAGTTGCAGCAGTAGGCTTTTCCCCGCTCCAGACCTCCGGAGCCATATACAGCGCGCTGCCTATGGCTTCATCCGGAAGCGTCAGATCGGAAATCTCCTGGCGGGCTATACCAAAATCAGCAATCTTAATTGTACCATCCTGGGTAACAAGCACATTCCCCGGTTTAACATCACGGTGCACTATGTTCTCATTATGAATTGCTTCAAGGCCCTGGCAGAGTTCATGTAAAATTTCAATTAACTGATCAACACTGGCGCGTTTTTTCTGAAAGCGCTCTTTTAAGGAAGTGCCACCGGCATATTCCATAGTGTAATAAAGTGCGCGGCCGGCGCGGCCAACATCAAAGGTACGCACAACGTTCTTGTGAGTAACCTTTCGCATTAACAGAACTTCGCGTAAAAAGCGCTTGGCGTTTACATGATTTTCAGCAAAGAGGGCATGAAGAACCTTAAGCGCAATAGTTTCACCGGAGAGCATTCTGTCACGCGCCAGGTAAACTGTTCCCATGGCACCCTGCCCGAGGCGCTTTATGATCTCGTAACGGTCGGCAATTACTTTGCCGCTACTGCCCTGTGGTTGTTGTCCTTCGTTTTCCACGTTTAAACACCAAATCTGCCCGCATAGCGGCTGGCAGATAGTTATACGGACTTACCGTATAAGGTCGGTATTTGAGCCTTTTTGCTTAAACCGGGATTTTGATGTCCCAGTTGAAACTGTTGAAATTTGGGATTGATAAGTTCCTGTACTAACAGCGATTTATTTGTATCACAAGAACCACTCCCGAATTTTCCGGCAGACAGCAGAGATACTGTTATGCTGAAGAAAGCTCATTAAAGGCCTCTTTAGCCTTTTTCACAAAGGCTCTAACGAGCTCCTTATCTTTTCCTCCGTCCGGCCGCTCAAGTGCCGTATGAGCATCCACTCCTGCCGGCTTTACCGTAACGATAGCCTCTTTAACATTCTCTGGATTAAGACCACCTGCAAGAATAACGGGTTTGGCTGATAAAGTTACAATCCGGCGGCTTACATTCCAGTTATGAACCTTACCGGTAGCACCGTAGTGCCCCGTTTCAGGGTCAAATGTGTCAGTAATGTAAGCATCCACATAACGGGCAGTCCGCTGCAGTTCATCTGAAAGCTCATGGTTGTCATCCGGACGAACAATCAGGCTCTTAATGATAAACATGCCGGGAGCATTATCACGCAGCCTTAAGAGTTCCCGTTCATCAATTGCGCCGTGAAGCTGTACCCAGTCAGTGCCGACCGCCCGGCATAGCTCAATAATATCCTTTGCAGCTGAAAGATAAGTAATAACTACAGCTTTTTTCTCCTGCGGCAGAGCAGCACAGATTTCAGCTGCCTCGCTATCGCTTAATTCTTCTCTGTTAAATTCAAGCCTGAGCGGTATGCCAATTGTATCAACTCCAAGGCCTGCAAGCATAAGAGCTTCATCTTTGCTCCTGACACCTGCCACCTGAACGAGATTTTTAAAGCTCACTCTTGGGACTCCAGGAATTTATATCTACTTTATACTGCTCCCCGCTTTGCATATCTTTAATCTCACCATCAGGGGCAAAGAAAACATAGGGTATGCCCCGGCGGCTGGCATATTGAAGCTGCTTTTTAAGCGCCACAGGAGAATGAAAAACCTCTGTTGCTATTCCACGATCCCGCAGGTTGTGCGCAATTTCGGAGATCTTCCGGTAGTCATCACCTTCAAGCCAGGTAACAAGCACCTCGGTGGGCACCGGTCTCTTTCCAACTACCCGCCCCTCTTTTACCAGCTTAGAAAAAATACGGGTAAAACCAATTGATATTCCAACTCCGGGGATATGTTTATTAATATACGCCCCGGCCAGATCGTCATAGCGCCCCCCACCACAGATAACTCCGAGTGAGGGAAACTCATCCCAGATTACTTCGTAAACACTGCCTGTGTAGTAATCAAAACCGCGGGTCACCGAGAGATCCACCATAAACGGATGCTCAGCCTTTCCAGCCGAGGCTGTAGTTAATACGAACTCTAGCTCATCAAGGCCCTGCTGCATAAGATCAGAAG
>RFHI01000050.1 GCA_003696425.1 Candidatus Dadabacteria bacterium
CTATACCCCAGGGTAACTCTTCCCCGGCCTGTACCCGCTTAACAGAAATCTCCTTAATCCTTGCCTCGGTGTCCTGACGCTCCTGGTTAAGCTTGTTAAGTTTTCGGGCAAGCTTTTCAGCTTTGCGGCTGTCTTCAGTAGTAAGAAGCTCTATTACCAGCTCTCCGTGAATCATCCGTCCGGCAGCGTTAAGACGCGGGCCGATTCCAAAGGATACATGCGAGCACTGCACTTCTTTTTGAATGCCGGCTACATTTTTAAGCGCCATAAGACCCGGACGGGCAGTACGCTCAAGCATCTCAAGCCCGCGCTTTGCAATCACACGGTTTGCACCCCTTAGCGGTACCATGTCACAAATTGTACCAAGCGCAGCAAGGTCAAGGTAATCTTTAACACTTATGGATTTTGCCTGCGGCAGGGCTTTACTCAGGCCCACCAGAAGATACCAGACAAGCCCGGCTGCACAGAGAGTAGCATCTGCAAAACCGCAACCCTTTTGATTGGGATTTATAAAAACATCGCAGGGAGGATTGTGATCGCCTACATGGTGGTGATCAATAACTATGGCCTTAAGCCCCGCAGCTCTGGCCTCGCTCAGCTCTTTTTCATTAGTTGTACCGTAATCAACAGTTATCAGAAGAGAAAAACCATCGCGGGCAATTTCCTTAACCATGTCGGAGTTAAGGCCGTATCCGTGAGTAAAGCGGTCAGGCACAAACACCTTCGAATCTATCCCGCACGATCTTAAGAAGTGATGAAGCTCGGCACCGCCGGAGAGTCCGTCTACATCAAAATCACAACAAACGGCTATTTTACCGTCAGAGTCGGCCACCTCTCTTATAAGAGCACAGGCTTCTTTCAGGTTCTTTAGTCCGCGCGGATCGGGCAGGCCGTTTTTAAGAGTCGGAGCAAGATAATTTTTAAGATCCGCGTTGGGTTCAAAACCACGGGCCGCAAGAATTCTTGAAGCAACTGAGCTTAGCTTAAACTCCTTTTCGATTTTTTCAGCTATATCCTTGCGCTGCTCTCTTAACTTAATACCTTTATGAGCTATTGCAGCGCGGTTATCGTAACATTCAAGTTTTTTAGTAACGGCCATAAACTTATCCTACATTATAAGTTTCAAAATGACAGAAAGAGTAGCTTCTTTCAAGGCAGAAGCTGCTTCTTAACTGCTGCTAAAATGTTTCGTCAGGGATTCTATAAAGCCTGTTTCAGGCTAGAGGATAAAAGAATCTCTCTCTTCCATATCGCTATCGGTAAAGAGAAGTTTCTTACCGTCACTTAAAACTTCATGAACAGTATCAGCTGTCAGCGCAACAACTGTCTCTTCAAGCGCTTCCATCTGCTTAATCAGTCTGTCCATTTTTTCTTTACTGTTCTCATCATTTAGGTCAGGCTCAAGCTCCGCCAGGCGGGCAATAATTCTCTTCTCGGTCTCAAGGATAGACTGGCTTGCGCGGCTGGCCACCTGGGCCGGCAGGCGGGTTGTTAGAGTTTCCATTAACCTGTCATAATGCTTCATGAATTTTTCCCGCCGGCTGCTGGTAAGCCCTTCGAGTTTCTTAAGTAGCCCAAACATCTCGCGATTAAGCCGATAGCGCTCTTTTGACGCAGCCTTAAGCGATGCTGCCATATAAAGACTCAGAGCCAGCTGCAGCACACAACAGGCAACCAGCAGGCCAGAAATTATAAACAATGATGATTGGTTAATTTCAATCACTTATCGACACTATTAACAGGTTATCTACCGCCGTTGTTACAAAACTGGGACAATCGGTAAGCGTCTCACCAGATTATGATGCAAAAAAGCACCCGGAGGCTGCAGAACAGCTGTTCATATAGAAATGATACAGAAGTTGTAACCGTTCAGGGGTAAACCATAATGCTGGTTAACCAATTAAGTTGTCTACCAACCCCTCAGGGGTGGATTTGCGGAGCAAATCCGGGGTGACAATAATAAGCGTTCACAAAAACTGCCATCCCCGATCAGGGGATGACAGGAAATAATAATAATTAATACTAATTTTCGCTCCCCTAATTAGCTGAAAATAGCAGTTTTTTACCCCCGTGAACGCTTACCAGCAGTTTAATTTTTCAGCTTCTGACTGTTTACATAAAGCTGGTACTCGTTAAGCGCTTTTAGATATCCCTTTAAGCGGCGTGGTTCAGCAAGTTCCCTTACTTCCTGAAGCGTGGCCCAGCGCCAGTTCATAAACTCCGGAGATTCTGTAGCAACATTTATGTCACTGTCAGCACCTGAGAACTCTACCAGCCAGAAAGTCTGATCCTGTCCGCGCCATTTTCCGCGGGCATACTCAGGAGGATTTTCCCAGTCATAGCGGTTTGTAGCATTAAGTTTTTTTACAATCCTGAATTTATCATCTGTAAGACCAAGCTCTTCTTTAATTTCCTTTTTAACATTTTCTTCAAGACTGAGTTCAGCTTCAGCCCCACCCTGTGGAAACTGCCATATACCGGCTTCCCCGTAGCGTTCACCCAGAAAAAGCCTGTATTCCGGATTATAAATAAGCATGCAAACGTTCGGGCGATAGGGCAATTCGTTCATATCAGTTAATCCGACTCAAAATATCACCACTAAATCATCTTACAGCTGACTTAAAGCGAGTCTTCCGGCCTTAAGCAGTAAAATAGCACTTTTTTGAAACGATACATAATTATAGGGATTAAGAAGTTTTAAATCCTTTTTAAGCTCCCTATCCTTTTTAACTGCCTCTTTTACATTCTCATCAAAGAGAAGTGATTCGACAAGCGGCACTCTACCATTAAACCCTGAATAACCACATTGTTCACAACCAACAGACTTATACACATTAAACCCCATACGGTTTGTACCTTTAAGATCAAAGACTTTACAGTTATCGCAGAGTGACGGAAAGAGCCGCTGTACTATAAGTAGCTTAAGAGTCTGACTGAGTGAAAGCGGGTCAATTCCGAGATAATCTAGGCGCAGCAATATTTCAAAGACGCTGCGGGCATGGACGGTTGTCAGCAGAAGATGTCCTGTAAGAGCAGCCTGAAAGGTGGTCTCTGCGCTTTTTTTATCGCGCATCTCACCTACAAGAATGACATCTGGGTCCTGTCGTAAAATGCTTTTAAGCGCCCCCGCATAGTTTAATCCTCTCTTTTCATTAAGTTCGGTCTGGGCCACCCCGGCCATCTCAATTTCTACCGGATCTTCAATCGTGGCAATATTTAGCCCGTTCTTTTTTAAGCCCTCGAGCAGAGCATACATGCTGGTAGTTTTACCACCACCGGTAGGGCCGGCAAAGATAATCGCACCTTCAGGATGTTTCAGGCTCAGCTCAATATGCTCCAGGGTAGTTTGCGGAAAAGAAAGCTCTGACAGCTTAAGCTTAACGCCCCTTAACGGCAGCCTGATTACTGCTTTTTCTCCATAAAGCGTAGGCATAATTGAAAGTCTGGCCCTGATAGTTCTGTCCAAATAGGGAATATTAAAGGCGCCATCCTGTGGCAGGCTATGGCAGGTGATATCAAGTGCAGCCATGACTTTTAAGCGTGAAATGATTTCAGCGTGCTGCTTTAAGGTTACCAGCGGCTCGTGGTAATCAAGCAGCTCTCCGTTTACTCTGAGTCTTAAGTGTGCCCCCTCCCTTTCCGGCCAGATATGGATATCTGACGCGCCCTGTGCAAGTGCAAATTGAAGCACTCGAGCTACTACCCGTGGAAGACCGCTGCTGGAAGGCAAAAAGGCGCTTTCTTGATTAGAACAGGTGTTTTTTGGCCCGCTCTCCCTTAGTGTCACTATTTCATTTTGAAGTAAGTTGTGATCACCGTGATAGGCGCTGTAAATTGCGTCTTTTAAAGCCGGATCATCAATTTCAATAAGCTTAACCTGACAGCCGCTAATAAATTTGAGTGCCTTCTCCAAATCTTCACTCGCCCTTCCACAGACTGCGCAATGCAGAATATCACCTTGACCGGACTGAACTATACCAAGCGGTAAAACATTAAACTTAAGGGCGCTTGAGTATGGGATAAGATTTCGCGCCTCTGGGCTTGAGCAGCGCAGATAACTGGACGGCGCTCTTTCAGTCAGCACCGCAGTGCCACAGTTTTTCTTATCACCCTTCACCAGTTTCAGATTTATTTGATTGATTTTCTTTTCGTTCACTACCTGAAGAAACCCTAAAGAGTGCGCAGTTCATCCGCGCCTGTATCATTAAAATCGCCGGGCAGTACAAAAAGTTTCCTCTGACACTCTTGGCAAAAGGCTTTCAGCAAACTATGCTAATCGTCGTAATCTTTAAGTTCGGGCGGAAGAGGCTTACCCTGACATGAAAGTTTTTGGAATGGTTACAACAGCAAGCTCGGCACAATACACCCCGCTTGCGCTTGAAAGTTTTTTTAAAAACACCTGCCTTGACAGAAGAGACCTCTTTTTTCTTATAGATAATGACGGCTCTCTCGATCCGGCAGTGATAGAACCCTACGAGCATGTAAATCTGATAGTTAATCCTGAGCCGCTTAGCTTCTCTGCAAATGCCAATATAGTTGTGGAAGCCGCTGACCGTTACCTGGCCGATCTTTATTTCTTGAATAACGACGTGATTTTTTCCAGAGATTGGCTCTCACCTTTACAGGACCCGCGCCCGCGCATTCTCTCACCGTTAAGTAACCGTGAAATTCAATACACTCTTGAGGACATGAAACTTCATATGGTAATGCCGCTCGAACATTACCTTGGAAAAGAAGAGACTTTTGACAAAATAGCTGAAATTCACAAGACAAACTATCAGGGATATCTTCAGGTAATTTGCCTGCCTTTCTTTGCCATTAAAATACCGCTCGAAGTAATTAAAGCAGTTGGTTTTTTTGATGAAAATTTCGGAAAAGGCGGTGGAGAAGATTATGACTACTGCCTGCGCGCATATCTTGCCGGTTATTCTGTGGCTTATGCCCGC
>RFHI01000051.1 GCA_003696425.1 Candidatus Dadabacteria bacterium
CGCTCACCAACAAGCAATACATGCTCGGCCTTACCTGCAGCCAGCTCCTTAAGGCCTTCATTGTAATTTTCTTCAGAAACAGTAAAGCCAAAATACTCGGCCCCTTTAAAATTAGCAGCGTAATCAGGGCTTACCAGAATCTTCTCTACATCACTGAGCGAACGTTCACGATAAGCTACATATACACGCACATCTTTTAAGACATTTTCAATAAATTTTTTCGCTATAAAAAAATCCTCTAAAAGAAGATCAGGTGAGAGAAACACCAGCGAGGGTTTAATATCAAGCTTTGAAAGAGCAGTAATAGCCTCCTCAGCTGAAACTTCTTTACCTTCCAGCAAACCGCCACTTAGACGATTTTCAGGTAAAAAGCGCTCAAAGCCGTAGCGGCCCTCATCACAGAGCCACTCTTTATTAACTTCATCGTTAAGACGCGCTTTAACTCCGACTATTTTATTATCTCGAACTGCAACTTTTACATTGCAGCCAGTCGAACAGCCCGGACAGATACTGTCAACCTGTTTTGTGTACCAGATGCGGGTGTTAAAACGCCAGTCGCGGTGAGTAAGCGCCCCCACCGGACATAGATCCACTACTGTGCCTGAAAGCGGGTTATCAAGCGGCCTATCGGGGCTTACGGCAATCATACTGCGATCCCCGCGGTTAATCATTCCAAGCTCTGATGTCCCGGTTACCTCATCACAAAACCTGATACAGCGGGTGCACATAATGCAGCGCTCACCGTCTAAAATCACGTGTGGACCCAGGGGCTCAGCTTTTACTTTATGTACTTTCTCCTCAAGAAAGCGGCTGGGGCGGGCATTATATTCGTAGTGATAATCCTGAAGCTTGCAGTGCCCGGCCTGATCACAGACAGTACAGTCAAGCGGGTGATTAATAAGAATAAATTCCATTACGGCCGCCTGGGCTGCTTTGACTGCAGAACTTGTGGCATGCGTTTTAACTTCCATACCATCCTGTACCTGCGTATGGCAGGCAATCATCATCTTGGGTGCTCCGGTTACCTCAACCTGACAGATGCGGCAGTTTCCGGCAATTGAGAGATGCGGATGATAGCAGTAGTGCGGTATTTCAATACCGGCGCGTTGGGCAGCCTGCAGAATGGTACTACCTTTTGGGGCCTGAATCTCCCTGCCATCAATAGTAAGTGTAACCATCTCCTTCTCGTCAGCACTCATAGCTAATGTGCCCCGTCAAATTCCATATTTAACATTTTGCGTTTAACCTCAAGCCCTTTTAAGGCAGCATCAATCCGCTCGCGAAACTCCGGCGCAAACTTCTTTAAGATACTTAAGTAAGGAAGCACCATCGTATCGCCAAAAGCACAGATAGTGTGCCCGCCAATTTGAGCACAAACACTTTCAATTAACTCCATATCGCCTGGAAGCCCTTCGCCACGCGCAATTCGGGCAAAAACCTTTTCAATCCAGTGCCCGCCCTCACGGCAGGGGGTGCACTGCCCGCAGGATTCGTGCGCATAAAAATGGGCCAGGTTTAATACCGCTTCTACCATATCAACTGAATCATCCAGCACCATAAAGCCGGCACAACCAAGTGAGGTGCCATGCTCCCGACACGATTCATAATCAAGGTTGACCCCCTTACACTCTTCGGCCGTAAGAATATTTACAGACGAACCTCCCGGTATTACTGCTTTAAGCGAGTGCCCTTCACGAATTCCACCACACTCGTTTTCTATAAACTCAAGCAGCGGATAACCCATTTCTATCTCATAGACACCCGGTTTTTTAATATGGCCCGATGCACTCACCAGTTTTGTTCCGCTGGACTTATCGACGCCGATTTTTGCATACTCCGCTCCTCCATTTGCTACAATCCAGGGAATGGTCGAAAGCGTTTCAACGTTATTAATTACAGTTGGGCAGCCATACAGCCCTTCAACTGCCGGGAAGGGCGGCTTCAATCTGGGCTGTCCTTTTTTGCCCTCAAGCGATTCTAAAAGAGCTGTCTCCTCGCCGCAGATATATGCTCCTGCTCCGCGGTGTACCAGCATGTGGTGCGTAAAGCCGCTACCAAAAATATTTTCACCGAGATACCCCTTCTGATAACATTCTTTAATGGCAGCGCTTATAACTGTATAAGGATAAGCATACTCTCCACGTATATATATAATGGACATATTGCTCTGCAGCGCCCAGGCTGCACAGAGCATGCCTTCAATTACAAGATGCGGATTGCGTTCAAGCAGCACACGGTCTTTAAAAGTCCCCGGCTCACTTTCATCAGCGTTGTTTATCAGGTATACGGGCTTGCCGCTGTCGCGCGGAACAAAGCTCCACTTAAGACCGGTCGGGAAGCCGGCGCCGCCACGCCCTCGCAGCCCTGAAGTTTTTACCTCTTCAATAATCTGCAGCGGATCCATCTCAAGAGCTTTGCGAACAGAAGCATAGCCGCCAAACTTTTCATAAACCTCGAGGCGGTGATAATCCTTTTCTCTTATATTTTTAAGCAGTATCTGTATATGCTCAGCCACAGTTTATTTTTCCTGCAAAAGCACCTTTATAATCCCCAAGCCTACGGATAAACCTCAGAACGCGGGTGGCCCTTAAGACCCTCGCCGAGCTTGTCATTAATCGTAGAAAGAGAGAGATCCGGCTTTTCCTTCTCAATCCTGTCCATAATTTCCCCAAGCTTTTCCGGGGTCAGGTTTTCAAAATAGGTGTCGTTAATTTCAACCATAGGGGCAGTCCCACACGAACCAAGGCACTCAACTTCTTCAAAGCTCCACAGGCCATCTTCAGTCACTTCGCCGGGCTTTATCCCCAGCCTATTTACAATGTATTCGCTGAGACCTTTACAGCCACATATTGCACACGAAAGTGTGCGGCAAACCTGAATGTGATAGCGTCCAACAGGCTTTTCGTGAAACATTGTGTAGAATGTTGCCAGCTCTTTTACGTGCACCGGAGAGAGACCAACCCGTTCTGCCACCCACTTAATCCCTTCTTCTGTAATCATGCCATGTTCTTCCTGCACAATATACAGCGCCGGAAGAGCTGCAGAACGCTTTTCGGGGTATTTTTCTATAATCTCAGCCAGTCTCTTTTCAGCTTTTTCTGATATCTCCTTAGCCATAGACTTTAAAACCCTCTAATAAAAAAACTAGCGATCGCACTCTCCACCAATCATATTAATCATGCCAAAAGTCGGGATAATATCAGCCACATTTGCCCCAAGAAGCATCTTACGCATTGCTCCCATATGTATAAAGGAAGGTGCTCGTACATGCACCTTATAAGGCCGCCCGCTGCCGTCGGATACCGTGTAAAAACCAAGCTCCCCGTTGCCGCCTTCAACCGGAAAGTAGACATCACCTTCCGGCGGCTCAACACCGCGAATGACAAACTCAAAGTGATTAATCATGCCATCTATTGAGGTATAAACTTCATCTTTCGGGACCAGTCGAATGTGCGGATCTTCCACGTTAATCGGCCCCTCAGGAAGATTATCAAGCGCCTGCTCACAGATGCGCATAGATTGTTCCATCTCCTGAAAGCGCACCAGGAAGCGATCGTAGTTATCACCTTTTGTGCCAAGCGGAATTTCAAAGTCAAAATCCTGATAAGAGCTATACGGGAACTGCTTTCTTACATCGTAATTTACACCACTTGCACGCAGCAGCGGTCCGGTCAGACCATAATCAATGGCATCTTCTGCGCTGATCATGGCCACATCACACATTCTGTCCATAAAGAGACGGTTTCTGGTAAGCAGCCGGTCACAATTAGCAAGATGCTCACGCACACCCTTAAAGGCCTTTTTAGCTTTATCGGCAAATTCCAGGGTAAGATCATCTTTAAGCCCTCCAATCCGGCCCCAGGAAATAGTAAGTCTGGCTCCCGTAACATCTTCAATCAGCTCCCAGAGATACTCACGAGCCTGCATCATGTAGAGCATAACAGTAAACGCTCCAAGCTCCATCGCTGATGCTCCCAGGCAGGTGAGGTGATCAGAGACTCTGGAAATCTCACTCATAATCACACGCACATACTGGCAGCGTTTTGGAACTTCAATCCCCAGCAATTTTTCTATTGTGAGACACCAGCCGACATTATTAATAATCGGGGAGACATAATTAAGGCGATCGGTGTACGGCATAACCTGGTTGTATGTTACTGTCTCACACATCTTTTCAAAACCACGATGCAGGTAACCGACCTCTACATCTGCATCAATGACTATTTCACCGGAAAGCTCAGTAACCAGCCGGACGGTTCCGTGGGTAGCAGGGTGCGACGGCCCCATATTAAGAATCATTGTCTCAGAATGCAGGTCATCATCCAGCTTTCTGCTTCTGAAATGGGTAGTTACCCCGCCAACACCGTAATCAACATTCAGCAGATCGCTCATGACCGCACCCCCTGCCCGACAGACTTTTCTTTTCTCTTATTGATTTTAACAAGCGGCGGCCTATGCATATCTACTGCTGTATTTCTTACTTCCGGATGACGCAGTGGTACTCTCGGTTGTTTGCCCTGAACAGGATAGTCCTTTCTTAACGGATGGCCCTTAAACTCATCATACATAAGAATGCGTTTAAGATTGGGGTGGCCTTTAAACTTTATTCCGTACATGTCCCAACATTCACGTTCCATAAAATTAGCTGATTTCCAGAGATCTATAAGACTGTCAACTTCAGGATTATTCTCCGGAACATCAATCTTAACCCGCAGGCGATGAAGATGCTGAAGACTTAGAAGGTGGTAAACAACCTCGAAACGATTTTCACGCTTATCAAGCCAGTCAACTGCTGTAACACTTAAGAGAATGTTAAAGCCAAGTTCCGTATCAAGTTTGAGTATTTTAAAAAAATCCAGCATGTTCTCACGGGGAATCCGCACTACCGCATGCCCGAGCGAGCATTCCACACTAACTATCTGACTTTTAAGTTTAGTGCTTATCAGTTCAGAAAGCTTTTTTGCTTTCTCTTCAATACTCTCCTGCGTCACTCTGTACACTCCCAAAGCGGCAAATAATCAGCAAACATATTTCAAATTCCTGTTTACTATTACATACGTAACAATTGTTGCAATATATCTAAGTACAGCAAAAATATTATTAGCAGCCATAGTC
>RFHI01000052.1 GCA_003696425.1 Candidatus Dadabacteria bacterium
AATCCGGGGTGATAATAATAAGCGTTCACAAAAACTGCCATCCCCGATCAGGGGATGACAGGAAATAATAATAATTAGCACTAATTTTCGCTCTCCCTAATTAGCTGAAAATAGCAGTTTTTTACCCCCGTGAACGCTTACAATTATTTTAACAAACTTGCAGTATGGCATGTTTACCCGGCAGCCACGTTATAGGGACTGAGAAGAAAACTCTCAATAAACTGGTCAAGCTCCCCGTCCAGCACTTCATTAACCGAAGAGGTTTCGTATCCTGTTCGCAGGTCTTTTACCATCTGGTATGGCTGCATAACATAAGATCTAATCTGGCTGCCCCACTCAATCTTTTTAAGTTCACCTTTAATTGAATTAAGTTTTTCGCTCTGTTTCTGCTTTTCAAGCTCAAACAGTTTAGCCTTTAACAGCTTCATAGCCCGTTCCTTATTACGGTGCTGAGATCTTTCGTTCTGACAGGCTACAACTATACCTGTAGGAAGGTGAGTTAAACGTACAGCTGAATCAGTCTTGTTTACATGCTGCCCGCCGGCACCTGAAGCTCTGTATGTATCAACCCGTAAGTCTTTTTCATCAATTTCAACGTCAAGATCTTCTTCAATATCGGGTGTAACTGATACAGAAGCAAAAGAAGTGTGCCTGCGCTTATTTGAATCAAACGGAGAGATTCTGACAAGCCGGTGAACTCCCTGTTCAGAGCGGAGGTAGCCGTAAGCATAAGGCCCTTTAATCAGTATAGAAGCGCTTTTTATTCCAGCCTGTTCACCTGCATGGTAATCAAGCTCCTCCAGTTCAAAGCCTTTGCGCTCAGCCCAGCGGGTATACATTCTCAGCAGCATTTCAGCCCAATCCTGCGCTTCAGTCCCGCCTGACCCGCCATTAATTTCTAAAATAGCGTCGTGCTCATCAAAAGGGCCGGCCATCTTGCAGAGAAATTCTTTCTCTTCCAGCTCTTTTTTTAAAGAAGCAAGTAAATTAACCATTTCGTCAATTAGCTCTGGATCTTTTGACTCCTCAGCCAGCTCAAAGGCAGCTTCTGTGTCGTGGTAAAGACGTTCCAGATTATCAGCTGTCTTAAGCCAGGATTCTATAAGTGAGCGCTCCTTTAAAATACTCTGCGCCTTTTCAGGATTGTCCCAGAAAGCTTCCTGGCCAGCTTGTCTGTCTAATTCTTCAAAACGTTTACGTTTGGAAGGGATGTCAAAGAAACCTCCCAAGGGCATCAATTCGCCCTTTTAAGTTTTCAAGTGATGTCCTTATTTCGGAAGGCTCAAATTCTTTTGTCATAATTTATTATTTTGCTTAAAGACCCTTACAATATCAAGCTATCCTTTTCAGGCAACAGTAGATTATAGAGTGCATCTTCAGCTGCCTGCATTCTCAGAACTTCTTTTTCGGAGACATTTTCATGGTCAAAGCCTAATAGATGCAGGAGTCCGTGCAAAAGCAGTCTTAGAAGCTCTTCTTCCAGAGAGACCTGTAAATCCTCAGCCTGTCGTCTGGCAGTATCTATTGATATTACAATATCACCGAGAGATGTTCTTGGCCCACTATCATCGCCCTCCAGCATAGAAAAAGAGAGTACATCGGTAGGAGTATCTTTACCTCTATAATGAGCGTTAAGCAGTTTTATCTCGCTATCTCCCGTAAAAAGCACACTCAGTCTTTTGACGACACGCGCATCTATTTCACTTTCAAGCTCAATAAGTGCTTTTTCTAAAATTGCCGCCACACCGTCCGGATTAACAATACCACGGGCAGTTGTTTGCAAAAGAACATCTATCTTCCAGTTTTTAAGCATATTTACAGGCAGGTTTTAAAGTCCAAGACGTTTAAGATCTTCTTTCGGTTTTTCCTTTTTCTCGTCACCATTATCAGTTCTGGCGTGTGATTTTTTTGCTCCGGACTTTTTGGAGGCGGATTTCCTGGTTTCTCCTTTTTTCTTTGGAGCTGTTCCCTGATCGCGTTCCTGGCCTTTTTCAGCCGGCTCAGCATACTGCACCCGCTGATGATAAATTCCGGTAAGGATACGGGTGTAACACTTGGCAATTTTATGTAAATCCTTAAGAGTTAGCTCACATTCATCAAGCTGGCCACTTGCAAAAACCTTGTTTATCAGTTTCTGTACCATGCCCTGAATACGATCAAAACTTGGCTCAGAGAGTGTACGTGCTGCTGCTTCAATACCGTCAGCAAGCATCAAAAGCCCGGCTTCACGCGATTGTGGCTTTGGCCCCGGGTAAGTATACAGGCTTGCATCCACCTCGGTCGGGTCTTCTCCCGCCTCTTCTGCTTCTTTCTTGGCCTTCTCATAGAAGTATTCAATCATTGATGTTCCGTGATGCTGAGGAATCATGTCTTGAAGCGGCACAGGCAAACGGTACTTCCTGGCTAACTCGAGACCATCTTTTACATGCGATCGGATGATTAGCGCAGACATTGAGGTGCTCAGTTTATCATGACGATTGTCTCCCGGTGGCTGGTTTTCAACAAAATAGAGCGGTTTTTTAGTTTTGCCTATATCGTGAAAGTAAGCTCCTACTCGCGCCAGCACAGCATTTGCACCAATTTCATTAGCTGCTGACTCAACCATCATACCCATTACCATTGAATGGTTCCAGGTTCCGGGAGCCTGTATACTTAGTTCCTTAAGTAGCGGATGATCAAGGGTGGCCATCTCCAGCAGGCGCATATCGGTTACATACCCGCCAAGGTATTCTGCTACAGGAGTAAATCCGGCAGCAATAAAAGAGCATAACATCCCTCCGATAAATACCCCAATTAGCCTGCACGTGATATCAGTAACATTACTTCCTCCGGATATCACTATTCCTGCCAGAGCAAACGGAATAGCAATTATTGCTATATTCAGTCCTGCCTTTACAAATGCCGAACGGGTTCGCAACTTAACAGTACTGAGACATGCCACCAGGCCAGTAACTAACACGTACGGCACAAGCAAAGGTTGCTCGGGAGTGTATACGCCAACAATAAGTGCCTGCGCCAGGCAGAATATCAGCCCGAAATGCAATCCAAGCACTGCCTGTATTAACAGAGCTCCGGCAGCATATGGAATAGCATAGTTAAAGGATTCAAACGTCAGGCCACTGATATAAGGGTTCTCCCGAAAATATGCCAGCATACTGAGGCCCATAATCCTACTGAATGATACCAGTATTATCGAACCTATCAGCGTTGCATTTAGAGTAAGTATGTTTTTTGTAGCACCGCGATAGTCCCTCAGTGCCAGCAAAGCGTAGCGATGCAAAGTATAAAGAAATATAAATACCACCGCTATTCGAGCTACCGGGCTGTAGGTTAACTGAAGCGGTAAAAAATGGTGCAATAAAAACTCTGCCACAACAGCAGTTAACAGGCTTACAAAAACTGCCTCTGTTCCTTTAAGTGAGCGGCGCACTGTCGGCTGAACCTGTTGGGGTTGTTTGATTGATGCTGCAGCACGGGGGGTATCAGTCTTCATTTTCCAGCGCTCCTCTTCTCTCGTAGGCAGCTACTATACGGCTTACAAGCGGATGTCTGATGACATCCTGATCAGTAAAATAAACCGTGGCTATCCCCTCAATATTTTTTAGAGTTTGAAGTGCATCTTTCAGTCCGGAAATCTGCCCGCGCGGAAGGTCAATCTGGGTAATGT
>RFHI01000053.1 GCA_003696425.1 Candidatus Dadabacteria bacterium
ACCCCAGGGACTGTTAGATTAAATGTGTAGATCGCAAGGTCGAGCGCCACATCGGAGACACATCTTTTGAAAGGGCGAAAGGTGAAAGGTTATGAAACCTTTCGAAAAGATTCGTCCGCTATATCCGCATCAGAACTAATAGTCCCTAACCCCATATTCTTTTGCTTGCCTGACAAGCGTAGCGCCTCTTTAATTTCCACAGGATTAAAACCAAACAAAACAGTCTGTCCTATTCTGATAACCGGCACACCACGTCCACCGATAGAGTCATAAATTTTTCTACCCTTAGGATCGTGCTCTATATCGTAACGAACATAGGCAATCTTTTCGCTTGTTAAGAACTTCTCTAGCCGTCTGCAATAGGGGCACCAGGATGTTACAAAAATCTCAACTCTTACTTGATTCCCGGCTAAAACAGTATGACTGCGCACATCTGAGGGCTGAGCAACAGAGAGCCGCATGTATAAGAAGGCACTAAGCAGCAATAAAATTCTATTCATTTCTTAACTCATAATATTTACGGCATATTACCATACCAGTGGGAACTGTAACCAGTTTCTACTAAATTTTCTTACTGCGAAATAGCTCCAAATCGTAAACCCCTCTACGGGTAATGCCGACTTAGAGCAACGCGGTTGTCTTGTGAGAAGTTTATATGCCGGCCCTGAAGCTAGTAAAAAACAGCACTGCCCATAGTCCGAGGTATTCTCTGCGCTTTAACAGCCCCTCCGATGCATCTCCCGATATTATAAGAAAAATTCGGGGGGCACTAATAGCTGACTTGGCCATGTCCGTGCAGGAGGCTCAACAGGTTCTTGAGAAACAACCGGTAACGCTACGTGAAGCCGATTCACCTTCGGATCTAAAAACTCTCTACCAGAGACTGAAGGCTTCTGGAGCTGATGTAAGTATTGTTAAATCAAGCGAAATTGAAAAAAAACTAAATCACAGTCATGTTAAACAAGATTCTATTGATGAATTCGAAGTAGAACTAGATCTCTCAGAGGATCTTACCCCCTACGAGTTGACGGAAAATTACCTCGAAGATGATGAAAATGAAGATCCAGCAACAAACGAAGAAATTGAAGAACTATTAAGAAGTTTAGAACACACAAATATTCTTGAACGTCCACAACCACTGATTGAGATACCAGAAACCAGTGCTCCAGAAATATTACCTACTGGCGATAACAATGACCCTTCGCAGGTCAGTGTCGTAGTACAACCCAATACTGCTATTGAAAACCCCCTTGCACTTGAAGAGGACAGACATGACGAAAGCTCCAAGAGTGCCATTAAAATTGAAAAAGATGAATATGCCGAATTTACTGCAGCACCAACAAAACAGGAGCGCAAACTTTCACAGCGGCAGGAAGCATTTCAACAACCAGTGCCAGTTCAACGCTTAAAAGCTGGTTCTTTTAACACTCACGTTAAAACTCCACTGGTGACTCGCCCCACATTTATGTCTGCACTACTTAAAAGTGATACGACCCTGGCAATATTAATAGGCCTCTTTGTAATGCTGATAGGCAACCTCGCTTATTTTGCGCTTTTCGGTAATAGCCTAAATAATGGCTCAAGTGGCCCAATTAGAGAACAACTGGCAGAGCCTGCCTTTTCAGAGGTCTCTACCGATTTAGTAAGCCCCATATTTGTATTCGGTCTTACCGGCAGCAAGGTTTATCCGGATCGAAAAATTAAAGCTCTATTTGCCATAAGAAATGATCATCCTGAATCAGTTACCTTAGCTATTTCAACACAACCATCTCCGAAGCTGACTCTAGAACAAATAGCTCACAACGAAAAACGCAAACCTTGGATTAAAAAAGCCTTAGTTGAAGATCTTGAGATTGAAGAGTTGCAGGGGGGTCTATTTGTAGCTCGTGGTTTTGCACGCGTCTTTCTCGATCATAATGGCCAGAACAGAAGAGTTGTGGCTGACATTACAGTTAAAGGACATTACAATCGAGTAGACAGGTCAATACATGCCAGAGTCAGGTTGAAACGCGGCTCAATTGAACCTGCCATTGATGGCGCAACCCAAATCGGCCAAGATCAGTATGGTAATTACTATATCTACCTTAGTGCTGAGCTTACAGCAGAAAAAGAGATTCCTTTGGACTGAACTGGCCAAACCTCCTGACTGGTTCCATCCGTCAATTACTATTGCGCTATTTTATCTAATAGCGAATAATTGCTGAAATCAGCTATGAAGGTTAATATAATGAAATTACAGTGTAAACACGTTCTCGCACGGCTCTTAGGTATTTGTTTGCTTGTTGTTGCAGGCTGTTCAGTGCGTCGATCATTTGTACGCCCTGAGATCCAAATAGCTGACCTGCAACTGAGCGATCTCAATTTATTTGAAACTACACTGGTTTTTACTGTTCGTGTTAATAACGAGAATCCTTATCCGCTGCGACTCACCGGAAGCAGATACAAATTTTATTTGAATGACGTCTACACTGGTAAAGGCATGGTATCAGAGCCTCTGGTAATACCGGCTCTTGGCTCAGCTACACAGCGGGTTAAAGTTCATCTGAACAACCTCTCCGTATTGCCTAAAATCGTTGAGCTTAGCCGCAAAGCTTCTCTCGATTATAAAATTGCAAGTGTGCTGTACGTTAAAAACAGATTATCCCAAAGCACTTATAAGGTATCAAGTACAGGCAGCTTTATCCCGGCCGGAATTAGCTGAACATAGTCTTGGGGTTAATTATTTAAAACATCAGAAGCGAAAAACACAACCTCTTCCGCATTATCATCTATTACGACTTTACCCTCACGAATCAGCTCATTTAATGCATCCAGAACATCAATCTTGGCTCCCTCTACCGCAATGCGCTCATCTTCTTCGTGCAGGTGTACAAAATTTCTGAAATATAAACCCTCATCGGCTTCAGGATGATGTAGCGCCTTTAAAATCTGAGCCTTTATTTTTTCGCGATCGGCCTGCATGTCGTCAACTTCGTTTATTATCTGTCTGCTATCATAGCACGGAATTGATGTGTCAGTACAAGGAATTTTTTCTTTCCTTTAAGGCAATAAAATTATTTTACTAAAAGTATTTGGTTATTATTGAACATATTTTCTCCTCAAACTCAGTTTACCCAAATTACATTTTTCAGATAGAAATATTCCTAATATTGGGTTTACAGAGAAAATATGCCTCATAAATACAAAGAGCTGACTAGAATTTGAAACATAAGGCGTATCGCATTGTCGTAAACGCACAACGGCCGCGTAGGCGACCGCGAATTTTAAAATCATGCTTCGCTTAAAGATTTTGTGAACACTTAAAGTAATTGATTAGGTAAACTTTTCTAATAATCGACAACTTATCTATTAGCCGGCTTAACCGATTCTTGCTCTTACAAGCTCAAGGCTCTCAGTGCTGCCAACAATAGTAACCTGATCGCCCAGCCTGAGGCGGGTATAGCCGTGAGACAGCAGCATCTGCCCTCGGCGACGCACAGCCAGAATTAATGTATCAGAGGGAAAATGAAGATCCCTTAATGCCATACCATGTACTGCCGGATTATTTACTTCAATCTCAATCACATCTTTGTTCTCCTCAGCACCGAGAAGTAGCGAAGCGGCAAGCGGTGAGCGCACATAGTGATCCAGCAGCCTGACGACTGCTCCTATAGGATTTACTACAGTGACACCAATTTCATGAAATCTGGTCGGATCGCTGCCTTCCAGCGATCGCGCCAGCAAATGATCAGTGCCAAAGTGCTCATAAGCAACCTCACAAATTTTATAGTTCATGTCGTCATCAAGCATGCAAACTATTGTATCTACTTTATCAGCACCCACAGACTTGAGGCTTTCAGCTGAAATTTGCTCAACAAATTTCGGTACTATTCCTTCTCTTTGAAGCGATCGCACCCTTTCAGCATCAATATCCACCAGCGTAACCTGCCAGCCGTGGGAGAGCAGCTCCTGATAGAGGGCAAGCGCCTGATCCTCTACACCGAAAATTAAGGCTGTACGATCCCTTTTTTCCTCGGCCGCAGCTGTTGGCAAATGAGCTTCACCAGCTATTATAATGCCCATTCGGGTAAATGCCGGCCCGACAAGTGTATTAATTATGATCATCCCCAAAAGCAACGTACTCAGCTGACCTCCCCATCCAGGGAACAGTATCCCTATCTCTTTAGCCAGACTCACACTAATTCCAGCCTGCGTTATAAAAGCCAGCCCAAAGAGCGCGCGATGCCTTGGCGGGCTGTAACCGGCCAGAGTTGCGCCGATAAAACAACCGAGGTTTGCGGCAATGAACCTGACAGCCACAAGCACAACTGCCGCCAGCCAGCTTTCCTCTAGCACATCAAGATTCAGTGAAACTCCCAGGCCGGTAAAAAAAATGGTAAAAACAATAGGCCCACTATCAGCCAGAAGCTTTTCGAATTCCCTGCTGGCCCTGGTAAAATTGCTTACAACCAAACCTGCAACCATGCAGATTAAAAGCGGTTCGGTAAAAAAACCTATTTCAGTGCCCGGTAAATGCAGGTGCTGGAAGCGGAAGGTTAAATATGAAACTGATAATCCACAGATTAGAATCAATATGGACTTTATGCGCTCATTAATCGGCAGTACAACAAAGAGACGAAGTACTCCTGCTATTAAAACACCACATGCGCAATTTAACACTATCTCCAAAACCAGGGTGACAAGTAAAACCAGATCGAAGCTCGAGCTTGTCAGCAATACATCAGCAACACCGGCACAAAAAGCAAAAAGAACAATAACCACCGCATCCATTAGCACCGTCACACCCATGGCAGTCTGCACAAAAGGGCCTCTGGCACGCAATTCCTTTATAATGGCAACAACAGATGATGGTGATTTCGCTACCAGTATGCTGGCGCCCAAAAGTGATGCGGCCACCAGCTGTTCTCTTTTCATATCGGCCATAAAAGGTAAGCTGCCAGAGATCACCAAGAACGCTGTAAACCCTGCAACCATCAGCACCACTATTAACGATATTAAAATCGAGGCGATTGCACGGGCCCTGCGGCGAATCTCATCAATGTGCAGCTCTGCCCCGGCGGTAAAGGCTATAAACGGCAGTGCAACTGCATCAATCAGATTTACAAAGTGAAGCTGATCTGCCTTGATAAATTCCAGAACATAAGGACCAACCAGAACACCTGTAAAGATAAAGCCACTTATTAGAGGCAGACCAAATCGTCTTGAAAAAAGTCCTACATCCCGCGAAGCTAGAAAGATCAGCGCAAATGCCAGAAGAACTGCTAGAAATTCAAGATCCAATCTATGTCTCCCTCTTACTTTACTTCACTCAGTTCGTTCACAGCTGCGGCAGCCTGACATCTGACAAAGCTATCTCTTTTATTAAGCCCTGAACAATACTGTCTTTTAGGGCTGATTCAGTCAAGCAGCCGATTTTCTTAAAGGATCTTTTCTCTTAAGTTCAAATTGAAGTAAGCTTATTACTTATTAGAGTAAATTGTGTAAATGAACAAACGATCACCAACAGTAAGATTAACCTTCTATGGCGCAGCCGGCACAGTTACAGGCTCTCGTTATTTGGTGGAATATGATAAGAAAAAGATCCTGGTAGACTGCGGACTATTTCAGGGTAAAAAGGAATTACGGTTGCGCAACTGGAGCGAACCTCCTTTCGATATCTCAAAGCTATCAGCGATTGTATTAACCCATGCTCATCTGGATCACACAGGATATCTTCCCTTAATTGTAAAAAGAGGCTACCGTGGCCCGATTTACTGCACGGCTGCTACCCGTGAGCTGCTTAAGTTGCTGCTTCCAGACAGCGCCTATCTTCAGGAAGAAGAAGCCCGCTTTGCCAATAAACACGGCACTTCAAAACATAAGCCCGCGCTTCCGCTCTATGATCGGAAAGACGCTGAAGAGACCCTCAAACTGCTTAAGATATTTGATCGCCATAGAGAATTTAAAGTGGCAGATAACTGCATTCTCTCTTCCGTATGTGCCGGTCACATACTCGGCTCCGTATCGCTTGCTCTGGAGATACACGGCCGGCGGATAGTTTTTTCTGGTGATATAGGCCGGTATAATACACCAATTCTTCCTGCTCCTACGGGACTTCCATGCGGAGATCTAATGCTTTGTGAATCGACTTATGGGAACAGAGAGCATCAAGACTCTAACCTTCGTAAAATACTTGGACGTATTGTCAGGAAAACCTATGAGAGGCGTAGTGTGTTATTAATTCCAGCTTTTGCGATAGGGCGCACCCAGACGCTCCTTTACCACCTGGCAGATATGGAGCGGGACGGCGACATTCCAGTCCTGCCGGTTTATGTAGACAGTCCCATGGCTGTTGATGCTACCGGAATTTACCGTAGATTTAAGCATGATTTTGACGAGGAGGCACAGGAGTTAATCAGAGCCGGTGAAACTCCCCTTCTTACTGAAAATACTATTTTCTGCCGCTCCGTAAACGACTCTAAACGGCTTAATTCGCTGAGGGGGTCGCGAATTATAATTTCAGCCAGTGGCATGGTAACGGGAGGACGGATATTACATCATATGCGCCAGTGGCTGCCAAAAGAAGAAACTACTGTGCTCTTTGTTGGCTATCAGGCCTATGGCACCCGCGGCCAGATTATCCAGTCCGGGGCTCGGGAAGTAAAAATTTTTGGCCAACCAGTTCCAATCAGGGCACAGGTTGAAACAATTTCCGGTCTCTCTGCTCATGGAGACAGAAACGAA
>RFHI01000054.1 GCA_003696425.1 Candidatus Dadabacteria bacterium
ATTAAAGAGCCTTCGGCCCAGATAAGTCTTTACAATAAAATTTTAAAGGAAGGCCTATCCGTTCGTGCTGTTGAACAAATTGTAAGTCGGGTAGTTGTGCTCAAAAGCGGCAGCAAAAGGAAAGGTAAGAAAACCGGGGCAGCTGCGTCCGGTTCTTTTCCTGAGGTTACTGATCGTTTACGAAAGGCGCTTGGAACAAAAGTTTCAATTAAGCACCATCCGTCTGGACGGGGCAGGATTGAAATTGAATACTTTTCCGAGCAGGAGCTTGACAGACTGGTTGATCTATTGTCGTGATTTATTACGTAAGTATCTGACAATCTTATCAGCTATAAATTCAGCAAGTATATCGTTGCCACGCTGGTTGTAGTGGCAACAGTCGTCCGAAAATACAATTTCACTGGTTTTATTAAAAATATCTATGGCCGATACAATGTTAAGACCGGAGGCGACCGCATCAGGCAGCTTAGAATCAAGAACTTTGTAGCCCTTGGCTGCCGCAATTCGATACGGGCTTGCTTTATTAAGCGCCAGTGATGCCTCTAATTCAGAAAATTTTTTACGCGAATAATACTGGTTGGGCTGGACTACTTCCAGGTATGGGATCTGCATGCTGCTACAGAGGTATTGCATAGCAAGGGATGAATTAAACCAATTTTGTAAAATTGGCCGGTAAATGTTTTCATCATTTTTTGGGGGCTGCCAGGGCATGACGCTTATAAGATCATGTGGCCAGTCACCTTTTTTTAGATCATCAAGTCTGGTTCTGGCAGCTGAAAGCTCTTTAATGTGTTTTGCTTCAAGCAGCTTAAGCAGCAGGTACACCCCTGCTGATATATTGTGTTCCTGCCAATAGTGAATTTCGGTGAGCGCTTCGTTGGCCTTACTCAGAAGATATGCTGCCGAGATTAGCTCAGAGTCGGTAAAATCTGAGGACAGCATCCTGTAGACTGAAAGCAAATGCTGTCCGCTTGGCAGGGAAGGATCTATGGATGACTCGGTATTGAGCTGCGAGAGTACCAGTTCATTAAAACCATCAATGTTCAGTATGAAGTCAAATTTCTGTCCCAGTGAAAGAAAGTAAGCCAGAGCAAGCAGCTGTTGAGGCTGCTTGAAGCCTCCCTGGGCAAAATTCAGAACTGTAATCTCTCTCTCTTTAAAATAATTACTTTTTATAAGTTCTGATATGAGCATGCTGCTGCCCTGCAGAGCAAACCAGTGCGCAACCGAGCCGCCGAATACGGCAATAACATACTCATTTTTCTGCTTATCGTACGGATAATCAACGTCGGAATAAAAACCAAACCGATTAGCTCTAAAGGTAGTCCACCCGGGAAGCTGTTTATGCTTATAACCCCCAAGTAGTTTTTTTAACCTTTGCCGGCCGGCTATAACAGACAGAGGCAGACCGGGACGGTAAATATATCCCAGATAGGGGTGTAAAACTAATTTAGTTGTAAGAGGCTTTTTGGCTGTATGAACTGTATGAAATTGCAGGTCGGCTGTCTGGCCTGCACCCTGCTGCCTGAAATAAAACAGTTGGTGGTTTGTGTAATAAAAATAGGCTATGCCGGCAAATTCCAGTAAAAGCCCCGCTACGATTAAGTTAACAGTGACCAGCCAGATTATACCTGCTGTCCGTTTTCGCCTTTTACCTGTGTTCATTGAAATATTCTTCCCATGCAGCAAGCATGCAGCTGACGGAGATTATCTCCGCCGGTAAGCTGTTCTTACATTAAATCGCCAGAGCATTCTAGCAGTAATTCAAAGAAATATCTGTTAATCCACTAAAAACAAAAGCTTTTTTGGGAGTCTTTGGCTGCCAGGGGTCTTTACACGGGACTTTAGATATTCAGCATAATTACTGTAATATATTGATGTTTCATGAAAATGGCTGGCCGCTGTGCTGCTTATGTTCTCCCTTCAGCATTAAGCAGAATATGCCCGTTTGAATCTGTTTTGAATACATCCTAAATGTCCTTCCCTGACGATTCTGATGGAGTTGACTTTTACAGCCTCTTACCGATAGGTTAAGAGCCTGTAAATGACCTAAGTGGTATTCAGCACAAAACTTTTACGAGAGAAAAATCATGGCATTCGGAAAATCAACAGACGACAAAGACGAAAAGGGCGCCAGCGTTACACCGCTCAGGCAAATTTCCGGAAGTGGCGGTAAAGTAGAAGCTTTTCTAGGTCGCGGTGCCAAAGTGGTTGGTAACGTAACTTTTACCGGACCGGTAGAGATTGATGGTTACATAGAAGGAGAAATCAATGCCCAGAGCATGCTGACTATCGGTGAGTCTGCTACGGTGAAAGCAAAGATTTCCGGAGCAGAAATTCTAATTAAGGGCACCGTGGAAGGTGACATTAATGCTTCTAAGAAATTGTCTTTGCTTAAGCCTGCTAAAGTTACAGGTAATATTTGCTGCTCCAATTTAAGTATTGAGGAAGGAGTGATTTTTGAGGGTAAGTGCGTTATGAACAGCAGTGTTGCTGCGGCATCGACCGGTTCCGGCAAGGTGGGTGCTTCTGCCTGAGTGTATATGGTAATGGTTTAACGGTTTTTCCCAGTAGTTTGAATGAAAGATAAACAAAATCCTGAGGATCTGACCTGCTTCAGCCTGAAAACTGCTGTGGTAATCATCTTTTGGATGATTATGTTTGGAGTTGTGTTTAATTGGCTCGACCCCGACGGCAGCGGTTTACTTAAGAGCCTGGATCTTACCAATAGAGACATCACAATGATTGCCATAGACGGTTGTGTCTTTGTGATATTCTGGGGACTGATGGAGCACTTTGTTTTTGCTCCATATCTCAGGCTGACGGCAGCAAGGGATGCTGCTACATCAGGTGCGGAAGATCAGGCTGATGATTTGCTTGCTGAAGCTGAGAAACTGCTTGCAGAGTACAGTAACCAGGTAAACGCAGTGCGTGTTGAGGCTGTCAGGCGCAAACTGTCGCTGCTTGAGCAGGCTAAAAAAGAAGCAGACAAAATTATACAGGAAGCAGGCAGACAGGCGCAGCAGGAGCTGGTTGAAGCCCGGGCTAAGCTTGCTGAAAAGATTGAGTCACTCAGAAAAGAGGCTTTATCTTCAGCAGATGAAATGGTGGAAACAGCAGTAAGTAAAATTAAGAGACCACCACAAATTCAAACTGGTGTGACGAAATAAGGTTTGAGATGAGAAAATTTTTTGGTAAATTTTTAGCTTCCTCAGTCTGTCTTTTAGGGCAATTGTTTCTTTTTTTGCCGTTTGCTTTTGCCTCAGCAGAAGGACATCACGGCGGGCATCACCAGCCATCATTCAGTGACATAATTCCATTTTGGATAAACTTCAGTGTTTATGTTGTTGTTCTCTTTGTTCTCCTTAAAAAGCCGCTTAAATCAGGATGGTTGGCAAGAAGAAGCGCGATTGAGGAAGCAGTATCAAGAGCGGAACGTGCCTATAAAGAAGCTTCAGAAAAGCTGCATGAAGCCAAGGGAAAACTTGCCGGATTAGAACAGGAAATTGTTACAATCAGAGATGCCATAGCTGCTGAAGCAGAGCGCGAAGCCGGAGAGATTTTAAGTGCGGGCAAGAAGCGTGCCGAGCTGATTGGAACTAACCTGCGTGAAACCATTGAGATGGAAGAACGGGCTGCTGAACGGGCTGTGCGTGAGGAAGTTGCTGATTATGTGATATCAAAAGTTCGGGATCGGCTTATTAATGAAATAGATCCGACATTTGATAAATCTCTGCGTGAGGCTGCCCTGAGTGGGGCCGGGAGGCTTGTAAATTAATGAAACCGGGAAGTGGTAAAATAGCAAGGCGGTATGCGCGGGCGCTTTTTGATGCTGCCCGTGAAGAGGAGAAGCTGCAGCAATTGGGTGACGGGTTGCAGGTTCTATGTGATGCCTGGAAGGATTCGGCTGAACTTCGTCTGGTGATGGGGGACCCGCGTGTCTCTGAGGAAGACAAAAAAGCCGTGTTAGCTGCGCTCCTGGAACGTGTTGGAAAAGACGAAGAGCTTCTTAATAATTTTGTTTCAGTGCTGATTCATAACCGCAGACTTTATGCTGTTACTGAAATTTACGAGATCTATAACCGCTTATTTGAGCAGTATAAGAAGTTGTTAAGCCTTGAAGTTACGTCAGCTTTTGAGCTTGATCCCACAGAAAAAGAGTCGATTGAAAATAGACTTAGTGAGCAGTTTGGGGCCTTAACGCGTATTTCCTGGAAAGTTGACAGGGAGATTTTGGGCGGATTGCAGATTAAGTGTGGGGACAGGCTTGTTGATGGTTCAGTTAGAGGGTCTTTGGAGCAGCTCAAACGGCAACTTGAAAGTAGATAGTTTTATGTTTGTGTAATTTAAACAGGAAAGAGGAATGAGTATAAAAGCTGAAGAGATAAGTCAGTTACTGAAGGAAAAAATTGCTAATTTTTCAGCGGCCCAGGAGCTTAGCGAGACTGGCACGGTTCTCTCTGTCGGTGATGGAATTGCGCGTGTGCACGGGCTTTCCGATGTGGCTCTTGGTGAGCTGATTGAGTTTCCAGGCGGCATTCAGGGTATTGCCTTCAACCTGGAAGAGGATAATGTTGGGGCCATTATTATGGGAGAAGTTCGCCATATTCATGAGGGCGATACCGTAAAAAGAACTGGTAAAATTGCCCAGGTTCCCGTAGGAGAGGCTTTAATAGGACGTGTAGTTGATGCTCTCGGTAATCCCATTGATGGACTCGGTGAGATTGAAGCTGAGGAATACCGCCGGATTGAAGTAAAAGCTCCGGGGATTGTGAAGCGTAAGTCTGTACACGAGCCTCTTCAAACAGGTCTTAAGTCTATTGATTCTATGACCCCAATAGGTCGTGGGCAGCGTGAGCTTATTATCGGAGACAGAAAAACCGGTAAAACGGCCGTGGCGCTCGATACAATTATTAACCAGAAGGGAAATGGCGTAATCTGTATCTATGTTGCTATTGGCCAGAAGCGTTCATCAGTTGTTCAGGTGGTGGATAAGCTAAAAGAACATGGCGCTATGGCTCACACCATCGTAGTGGCTGCCACGGCATCTGAGCCGGCCCCGCTTTCGTATCTTGCTCCGTTTAGTGGCTGCACCATGGGCGAATATTTCATGAACAACGGGAAGCATGCCCTGATAATTTACGACGATCTGTCGAAGCATGCTGTAGCTTACAGAGCAGTATCGCTTCTTTTACGACGTCCTCCGGGACGTGAGGCTTTTCCGGGGGATGTGTTTTACCTGCATTCGCGCCTGCTTGAGCGTGCTGCTAAATTGAGCGATGCACTGGGTGGAGGGTCACTTACCGCCCTGCCTGTAATTGAAACCCAGGAAGGTGACGTGTCTGCCTATATTCCCACAAATGTAATTTCTATTACTGACGGGCAGATTTACCTTGAAGCTGATCTGTTTAATTCAGGTGTCAGGCCTGCCGTAAACGTGGGTCTATCAGTTTCGCGTGTTGGTGGTGCGGCCCAGGTTAAAGCTATGAAAAAGGTTGCCGGGACGCTTAGATTGGATCTTGCCCAGTACCGCGAAAAGCAGGCCTTTGCTCAGTTTGGTTCGGATCTTGATCAGGCAACGCTTGACCAGCTAAACCGTGGTGAAAGGCTAGTTGAGGTTCTTAAGCAGGAACAGTACGCTCCTATGCCGGTAGAGCTTCAGATAGTGTCAATCTTTGCTGTAACCCAGGGGCATGCAGATGGGCTGGAAGTTGAACAGGTGCGTCCCTTCGAGAAGGCGCTCCATGCCCACCTTAAAGCCAATCATGCTGATGTTCTTCATAAGCTTTCTTCAACAGGACAGCTTGATGACGAGCTTTCTGATACTCTTAACAGAATAATATCAGAGTTCGTTACGGAGTTTAAAGCAGGAGTAAGTGCTGCCAGTCACAGTACAAATGGAGCCGGAAAAGGCGCGCCTCAATCTAGTGAGAGCGGGGCACATCAGAGCGCCTGAATTTTAAGCGGATGGCATTATGGCGGGTTTGAAAGAGATAAAAAGGCGGATTCTGTCGGTAAAAAATACCCGAAAAATTACCTATGCCATGAAACTTGTTTCAGCGGCCAAGCTGCGAAAAGCGCAGGAGGCTGTTGCTAGTTCAAGGGGATATACTGAAACATTAAATGAAATTCTGGCCGAACTTCTTCTGGAGGCTGCAGGGTTGGATTTGCGTCATCCACTTATGGAGAGGCATTCTGAAATTAAGAATGTAAGGCTTATTATCGTTGGTGGCAGCCGCGGTCTTTGTGGGGCCTATAACTCAAACCTGCAGAAGAAAATTGATCAGGTGTATAAGCAATATAGTTCAGAGCATCCGGGTGTTACTCTTAGTGCTACTTTAATTGGCAAAAAACCGGCGGAGCATTTCAGGCGCAGAAAGTATGAGTATGTTAAATCTTACGAAAATCTGGGCGAGGATGCGATAAACTGGCCAGTTGATGATATCTGTCGTGAAATTGAGAATGCATTTGTGGCTGAAGAAATAGATCAGGTTTTTCTGATGTATACAAAGTTTAAATCTGCTCTTTCACAAAGCGTTGAATTTGACAAAATACTTCCGCTTGATGCCGGAATTACTGAGAGTGAAGCTGAGGAAGGAAGGGGCCTTACAATTTTTGAACCTTCGGTAAAAGAGGTCTTTGATGCAGTGATACCGCGAATATTCCGCTCGAGAGTGCGGCAGGCCTGCCTTGACTCCAAGGCCAGTGAGCACGGCAGCCGGATGACTTCAATGGACTCAGCCACTAAAAATGCCGGTGAGCTTATTGATAAGCTTACATTAACGCATAACAAGCTCAGGCAGGCCGGAATTACGGGCGAACTTTTAGACATTATGGGGGGCGTTGAAGCCTTAAAGTAAAGTTTTAATGCTTAGTTTTTTATTTGTTAACGGGAAATAAAAATGACAGAAAACACAGTTGGACTTAAAGGCAAGATATCTCAGGTGCTGGGTGCTGTTGTGGATGTTGAGTTTCCGGCAGAGAAGGGCATACCTGAAATCTATGATGCTCTGCTTACAACCAATCCAGCCATCGATGATAATGAGAATAATCTCACACTGGAAGTGCAGCAGCATCTTGGTGATAATATGGTGCGTTGTGTAGCGATGGACTCTACTGAGGGCCTGGTGCGCGGACAGGAGGTGGTAAGTACAGGTGCACCAATTTCCATACCTGTTGGGCCCAAAACACTAGGCCGGATTATGGATGTAATAGGACGGCCGGTAGACGAGGCTGGCCCAATTGATTCAGAGACCCGCTGGCCGATTCATAGACCGACTCCGTCCTATGAAGACCAGTCAACAACCAAGGAGATTCTTGAGACCGGAATAAAAGTAGTTGATCTGCTTTGCCCGTACGTAAAGGGTGGAAAAATTGGCCTCTTCGGCGGTGCCGGTGTTGGTAAGACCGTTATCATTATGGAGCTGATTAACAATATTGCCCAGGAGCACGGCGGTTATTCATGCTTCGGTGGTGTAGGAGAGCGTACCCGTGAGGGTAATGACCTCTGGAATGAGATGAAGGAATCAGGCGTTCTAGATAAAGCCTGTCTTGTTTACGGTCAGATGAACGAGCCTCCGGGAGCACGTTTCAGAGTAGGGCTTTCGGCACTTACAGCAGCTGAGTACTTTCGTGACGAAGAGGGGCGTGATGTTCTGCTTTTTATTGATAATATTTTCAGGTTCCTTCAGGCAGGCTCCGAAGTGTCGTCGCTTTTGGGACGTATGCCAAGTGCTGTAGGTTACCAGCCAACCCTTGCAACTGATATGGGTGAGCTTCAGGAGCGGATTACCTCTACTACCAAGGGTTCCATTACTTCTGTTCAGGCCGTGTATGTGCCTGCTGACGACTTGACTGACCCTGCCCCGGCTACAACATTTGCGCACCTGGACGCTACAACCGTACTTTCCCGTCAGATTGCTGAGAAAGGTATTTATCCTGCTGTGGATCCGCTGGCATCAAGTTCAACAATTCTTGAGCCGGGAGTACTCGGGGAAGAGCATTATAATGTAGCCAGGAGAGTGCAGCAGACCCTGCAGCGCTATAAAGACTTGCAGGATATTATTGCAATTCTCGGGATGGATGAGCTTTCAGAAGAAGATAAGCTTACAGTAGCCAGGGCCAGAAAAATTGAGCGCTTCCTGTCACAGCCCTTTCATGTTGCTGAAACATTTACAGGCACACCTGGTGTGTATGTGAAACTTGAGGATACCATTAAGGGCTTTAAGGAACTGGTTGACGGAAACGTTGACGATCTTCCGGAACAGGCCTTTTATATGGTTGGTACACTTGATGATGCCCGTGCTAAGGCGGAAAAGCTGGCTCAGGAGTTCAGCAGGAAGGCAGCCTGATAAGGATTGGTTGAAGATATGAGTGAATCATTCAGGCTTAAAATAGTAACTCCGGCTGGAGTAGCTCTCGATGAAACAGTGAGCGAACTTAAACTGGTTTCAGCTGCGGGTGAGATAGGCATTTTGCCCGGGCACGCGCGCTACCTGGGACTTCTTGGAACTGGCGTTTGCGAATTTCGCTCAGCAGAAGACGGTCAGGGAAAGCGGCTGGTACTTTCCGGCGGCTTTTGTAATTTCTCGGGTGGAACACTTACAGTACTCGCAGACAGCGTTGATTTTCCTGAAAGCGTTGATCGGGAAAGTTACGGAAAGGATCGGGGCGAGCTCCAAAAAATAATTGAAAATGGGGACACTCAAACCCCGGATTTTCAGTATGCTCTTGAGCGGCTTAAGCGGATAGAGGCTATTGATTCATTAATAAGCAACTAGTGTTACGGCAACTGGTTAGCTGCAGGCCCGCTCTTAATTACTTGTTACTACCTTCGGGCTGAATGAAATCTCTCTGGTTAAAAGCATTTATTATTCTGATTCTTATTCTGCTGTCTATTCTTGCATATTATCATACGACTCCTCTTCCGCGATGTAATGATAGTAATCCTGAGGAATTTAAAAGTTGTGTTTCCGATCGGATAAACTATGCCAGTGAGTATTTTAAAAATTTAAAGCCACCTGTAAGTGTTGATGTCATCTGGCTTTTGGGTGAGATTGAAAGAAGAATTGGTAAAATTGATAATCCAGCGCTTAACAAGTACTTCAGCACCGAATATAACAGAGAAAATCCGTTTCGCAGATTTTTAAATATTAAAAATCCACTTAAAGGCTTTGAAATAAAAAGGGCTGCCGCGAGTCCCTTTGAAATTGAAGAAGCCGGAGCCTTTTGGCCGGAAAAATGGCTTTATACTGTAAATGAAGATTTAAGGGGTTATCTGAAACACCCCTGGGATGATGTTCTTCTTAAGGCTCTGTATTGCGATATCAGCGGTTACGATAAAAAGGATCTAGAATTTTTGCTTCACCGTGCCCGTTATGATGGAAGTTATGCTGACACGCATGTACTGTTGGGTTTATTGATAGTAAAAAAACTCGGTTGCTTGCCGTATGAACAGATCAAAACCGTTATTAAGAAACTTACTGATTCAATAGCTGGCGCACTTGAAATTGACCATCATTTTAGAGACCTTTATGCAGAGAGGGTGCTTCTTCTTTACTGGAGTCCGCTAGAAAACGATTCGATAAATAAGGAATGGATTAAGTTACTTCTTAAAAAACAAAACCGCGATGGCGGCTGGGGTTATCCGCGCTCAAGCCCGCATACGTCGGCAATTTCACTGCTGGTGCTTTATTACTGGCATAATGACATTCAGCCGGGGGTAGAAAATATACCGTTTAACTGATTGTAAATTCATCGTCCTTATTTCTCGGTATGCTGGCTGCATTATTACCCCAGCGCCTGCCAGATAATTTCAAAGCACTCGCGCTGGGTCATGATTACATGCGGGTTTTCAATAACGATTGCGGTATACGGAGTAACAAGCTGCTGGATGAGCACGCACCAGTTTGTGACCACGGTATTTGTTGTAAGATCTGTCTCATCTGGAAGTAATTTGACCTCTTCGTTTAAATTACGCTGAAAACGTAGATTCTCCCTGGCGGCCGGGGTTTTTTGAAGTAAAAGCCTTACATCAGCCCGTTTTTTACTGCGTCTTAGTTTGTAATTCTCAAAATATTCACTGTCCATTTTCTGCCAGCTTTGGGGGTTTGATATGGCCCAGTAAATATCAGAAGATCTAAGACGCTCCAGGATCTCCTCATAAATGCCTTTTATAGCTTCTATGCCCTGGAGACAGCGAAGGGTACTTTCGGAGAGATCCAGGTTATAAATTGCTTTAAGCTCCGGAAGGATACTTTTAAATGAGGCCCGCTTTCTCTCTAAAAGATTTTCAAGGCGTTCCGGACTTGCAGCACGAAAATACTTTTTAAAGCCGCTTATTTCTACCAAGAGAAGCCCTTTATTTCTAAGTGAATCAAGCAGCGGATAGACACTGGTGCGCTTTATGCCAGCCTCACGGGCAATTTCACTCACCCTGCGGCGCGGAGCCCTGAGGCAGGCCAGATAGACCGCTGCTTCACGCTCACTCAGACCAATCTCAGAAAGGCTATCGATAAGACGTGAGGTCATAAGTGACAAAAAATATGTCAACATTAAAATATAATAATATTAATAAGATAATAG
>RFHI01000055.1 GCA_003696425.1 Candidatus Dadabacteria bacterium
ATCCCGCATCCGTGTGGTGTAGATACCATTAAAGAGTTCAGAAAGCCGATTCAATTCGTTGAAGCCTCAATGAACCGAGGCAGTACACATTACATTGAAAAAACCGTAAATAAATTACAGATTGAAGCGGCTGATACAGTCAGGCGTGAACTAATTGATGGCTTTAGCCTGCCTTTTGGAATGGGTGATATAAGTGATGCACAGTTTGCCATACAGGAAGTGCATAATGTTGCGAAAATAAAGGGGCATGGGGTTACCGGCCTTTTAGGTGGGCTGGGGTATGATTTCAGAGATCCTGAACAGGGCTTTAAGAGTCACCGGGATTACACCTATAAAACCTGGGACTATCAGAATAAGCAGTGGGTTGATCATAATCCGGTAGACCTTCGGCTTATGGTCGATAGAGACGGCAATAAACCGTGGGAAGATATTGAAAAGCGTGTGATTAATAATAACAGCTCAGCACGTTTCGGATACGGCAACGTTGAATACAGGCTTATCCAACCAACTCCTTATCTTCGTCGCGCTATTGATGCAATGATTTCATTTCTGCCAGTACTCCGTATGTATATCGGAAACTGTGAGAGGCGCAGAAGCGAAATAGTCTACTCCAGTGACTGGTCGGTCGCCTCAAGCAGATGGATGGTCGGTGAATCAATTTTACCAATCGGGGGTAGTGCCTGTTACAGGCGCCTGGGAAGCAGCGCCAACTGGTGGGATGTAATCAGGAACTGCCCGGGCTGGTATCGAGATGCTTTCCGGTACCACACCGTTGCAACAGGCAATCTGCCAGTATGGCCCACCGGAATATATTATTCACGCTCGCTTATGTGGAATACTTTTCAGGCAGCACAGGCTCCTCAAACTGGATATGCAAAAGCGGTTTCACAAAAATTGCTTGATCCTATGGCGTGTTCACGTGTCAACGCAAACAGGGGTGATGCATACAGCACTCCAAGTGATATGCTTTATCCGCTGGCTGAATCACCTCCGCGTGTGCCGCACGGTTCGCCCTTTAACCCGTATAATCGCGGGATCACTAACGGATGCTACCGCGGTGGTCAGCAGAACTGGGCTATCCCGCTAACTAAGACACTTAACGTACACCCTTCAACCATGTTTGAACAGGCTGCTATTCGCGCCATAAATACTGTAAGGTCAAACTATACTTCTGCTATAGCAGAGCGTGCTTATGCCTTTGACTTTAACCGCGATCGCTTCCAGTGGGTGCGAAATTCCGACTGGCCGGAGAAGATGTATGAAAGCGGTGAATGGAACCGTTGTTATAAACTCGGTCACTATAGCCGTGAGTGGATGGAAGGTAATAAACGTGGTGAGATGAAAGGAAAATATATAAATGAAATTGATATATCAGCAGGCAACGAAGACTCGCTTGCCAGCGGTTATCACTGGAAGTTTTTCCGCTGCTGCAGGTATAACGATATCCGCTGTGGAGGGATAAACGTGCTCCCGGGCACTCCGCTTCCGCCAGTGCCCAATCCCTTTTCATGCGGTCCTGGCTGCCACGGCTCACTCTGTGATATAAGGGGGTAAAAAGTGTTAAAAAAGGTTTTAAAACTCGCACTCTTTTTTCTAATATTCCGGCCGCTTATTGCAGAAGCTCAGAGTCCATCTAATTTTTTTAGTTCTGACTTTGCCCGCTCACCGGTAGAGCGCAGGCAAAAGAGAGAATTTAATAAGCCGGCCCATCCTTTGCAGGCTAAAAAGACGCCAACAACTGTTAGCCCCTGGCAAAAAAAGGACAGCGGCTTTTTTGGTAAAAATACAGCTGTTAAAAAAGACAGTCCTGCTAATGACAGAAAACAGCCTGAAAAACCGGGCTGGGTATCGGATGCTAAAAAAGAAGAAAGCGCCTTTCAGGACGAAGGCCTTGAGGTCCGTTATCTCGGAGTTATTGTAAATTTTTCTGACAGCGAGCACTTTAAAAGTACGCTAAAAGAACTGACTGATGTAGTAATTGAAAACGATTTTGGCGTTGGAAATATTTACACTGTCGGACTGCCATTTAGTAAAATCAACATGATGACTCTTATTAAACCGCTACTTGTGCGCGGAGCAGTTTTTAAGCTGCGCGGCACTCCGCCGGAAGAGTATAAAGTTAAGCTTTCACCAGCCTGGCTGGTGGCTACTGAAAAAGGGATATATGTGCTTGAAGGTGTAAGGCCGCTCAGGAAATTTTTTAATTCAAAAGGACGTTTTATTGACCGCACAAAGTATGAGCTTATGGGCGATATGGAAGTGGTAATGGATAAAACTGAAGATGCTGATTTGGCCAGTCAGAGCGGACAGGTTCAAACTGCAAATAACGATAATAATCCCCGCATAGAAAAAAAGCTGGCCGGCACTGTCATAACAGAGATACCGGCCGGTCTGGAAAAAGCATCGCTTAGACTTAAAGCTGCCTCTGATAAAATAGCTGCGGCAAAACCCGCTCTATCTCTCCCGTCCAAGTAGTTTTTTGGCCTCAGCCGGCACTACCAGCCACTCTCTGGTGGTATGTTCAGCCTCTGCCACAAGCGATTCAAAAAGCGGCTCAGCCTGGCTTAAGCTAAGTACACGCCCGTCATCAAGCATAACCAGCATGGAGTTCTCATAATCTGACTGGTTTACGTTACTGTTTGAAACAACATGCAGGTAATATTCGGGATCAAAGCCTGCAGACTTAACGACATGCTCAGTCTCTTTTATTAGTTCGTCACGGTTATCATCTTCACGCACCCTAACTGTTTTAAAGAGATTTCTGTTAAGCAAGCGACTCGCAAGATCAGCCAGAATATTGTCATCAGATTCAGCCCAATGCATAAGGTGATAACGCCACCAGGCTTCACGCATATTAAAAATATCTTCAAGACTTAAATCCGCAGCAGAGCAGGCGGACAATACATGCTGCATAGTATCATCGCAAAAATTCAGTTTAGTGCTAATCATCCGCGCTCTTTTTGCAATGGCCTTATTAAGCATATCTGCCGCCAGAAGTACTCTGTGCTGATAAATCTGCCGGTACATGGCGTGACGCGACATGGCAAAATGCATCATGGCATCGAGGCGGTTTTCTCTTAAAGCCAGATGCCCGTCAGGAGTAATTACCAGCGCATCTGTAAGGGCAGGGATGTTGTATTTTCCGTAGCTGGTGCCGGCCATAATACTATCTACTACGCACCAGTTGCCGCGGTCAGCATTCCAGCCACCGCCGGAGATAAGCTCCCGTGTCCACGCCGGGGCTTTTGCGTCTTCTGAAAGCACAGACACGATCTTATCGGGCAATTTTTGATCGTACCTTTTAAAGATCTCATTTAAGCCTATATCGTTCTTTATAATGCGGCAGCTAATCTCTTCATGCTGATCATCACCATCCGGAAACCAGGTCTTATAAGCAGTGTGTGATCCGGGCGCTATATGGCCAAGATCGTGCAAAAGCGCTGCTGCTGCTACTGCCAGCCGGTATTCGGAAACTGCATCAGCAGAACTTTTTTCAAGACTCTGCATAACCAGCTCGGCCAGATGCGCCACTCCCAGACTATGACCAAAGCGTGAGTGTTCAGAAAACATATACACCAGGCGGGTATTAGCAGTCTGGCTGATATCCCGCAGGCGCTGTACCCAGGGTGTATCTATAAGCTCAAGCAGCAATGCCTGAGCCGGAATCTCTTTTGAAAAAGAGATTGAATAGTGTACCACATCAGCAAAGGTAATTTTTGACATCTACTCCTCAATTTAAGTGTGTTCTGCTCAGAGTTGTTTGGTTTATTATTTCAATACCAAATGTATTAATGCCGGTAAGTTTCTTGGCACTGGTAGTCAGTAAGTCTATTTTTTCAACCCCGAGATCTCTTAGAATCTGCGCTCCCAGGCCGTACTCACGCATCATAGCCGCCGGTTTTTTACTAAACTCCTGCTGCCAGTCCGACACCTGTTTTCTGAGCTCACCGAGTGCTGTTCGTCTAAGATACACCAGCACCCCACTTTCACTCTGACCGATAAGTTTCAGTGCATTTTCAAGCTGCCAACGGGTGGGGGGGGTATCACCACCGAAAACATCACCAAAGGTGAATTCAGGCTGCACTCTGGCCAGTACCGTTTGTCCCGGTTTAATCTCTCCCTTAACAAGTGCCAGATGCTCTCCTTCATGAAGCTTTGAGCGATACACATAAGATTTTAATTCCCCGGCAAGATCTGTCGGCAACCTGGCTTCAGCTACACGCTCTACCAATTTCTCGTGCTCAAGGCGGTAACGTATAATGTCAGAAATTGCCACCATAGGAATCCCTTCTTGCTTAGAAAGCTGCTCCTGCTCATCAACAGACATTAAATCCCCCGCACGATTTAAAAGCTCAACAAAGAAGGCCACCCTGCAATTTGACGCTGCTTTTACCAGATCGTATGCGGCCTCGGGTAAAGCACTTTTAACCAGCACACCACCATCTTTTACCAATAAGGGAAAGATATGTCCGGGCTTCACTATTTTGCGGGGATTTGGCTCTCTTTCAGCAAGAACAGATATTGTACGGGCACGATCTGAGGCACTTATACCTGTAGTAACCCCTTCACGTGCTTCGACTGAAACCAGTGCTGCTCTGGCAGCATTTTTTTGCCCCTTAAGAGCTGGCATATCAGGAATAAGAAAGGCCTCAGCCCGCTGCCTGGTAAGCGTTACATAATTAATACCACCAGATAATCTGAGTATGCGGTTTACCAGGTCAGCTTTGATACCACACCCGCATGCTGCAAGAGCCGAGGTTTTCCCGGTACTCAGGTCATCACGGATAATTACCGGCTCACCCTTTTTAAGCTGATCAAGAGCTGTATTTAACTTACTGTGATTATTCTCTGTCATGAGACCGCATTATGCGAAAGCATGCTGTAATATGCAATTTTACTGCTGATTAAAAACAATTGCTGATTCCCCCTCTGTGCAGCCGTATGGATTGCTATTATATTGATATTACAGGAGGTTTTTCACGTTTAAATCTACCCCTGCCTCAGATATCGGTTAAGTAAGCTGGCATTATTGTCGATTTACTCTTATAGGCTGACGTTCGCCCTAAAAACTAGAGATTAATTATGGAACAGGGCACCCAGATCCCGGATTCACTTTCACATCTTCCCGAAGACGAGGCCCGTAAGGCTCTGGTGCGCGCACGTCGTACAGCTTTTGTAGCACGCTTTATTGTGCTCAGGGAATCAAAAAGAACTCGTGCCCACAGGGTGATTGAGGTTATGCAGTGGGACGATCAAACTACTGCAGAGGAGCTGGCTGAAGCATTTCGGGAAGTCTTTGTAAAAAACGGCGATAATATGATGCCAGTTGACCGCGATATTAGGCGCGCGCTGGCGCATGCCAACAGATCAATTAACCATTTTATCCGTGAATATAACCAGCGTGCTACCACTAATTTTATTGATGCGCTCATTGACTATGAACGCTCTAACTGCCTGCTCTTTGGGAATGAAGATGAAGAACAGCCCAGAACAGGAGGCTGGCGTTTGCCGCAAGAGCTGATAAAACAGCGCGAAGAGGGGAAAATTGATATAGGTAAACCACGCAGAAAAAAACACTGAAAATAACAGGTGACTAAGAAACATAAAAAGAAAAACCCCGATCGATCCGTAGCGGTTCAATATACCGCTATTAACGAACTGCCAATAGTCCTTGCCAGTGGCAGTGGTGAGCTGGCACGCACGATTCGACTTATTGCCAGCCGCCACGGCATCCCAATTACTGAAGATACAACGCTGGCAGAGCTGCTTTCAGAGCTGAACGCGGGAGACCCGATATCTCCTGAGTGTTATTCGCTTATGGCAGAAGTACTCACCTTCCTGTACTTTACAGACAAAAGCTGGCAGGAAAAGCATTCTTTCCTTGGAGATGTTTTTAATACTCAGCCTGAATAAAGATTAGAAGAGAGCATAAATAAACGGTGACAGTGAAGTACCAGCCGTTGCTACTATCAAGACTCCCAGAAGTAAAAACACTGATATCATCGGGACCAGCCACCAGGCCTTTTTTTCCATCAGGAGTGTGAAAATCTGCTTTACTGTAGAAGACTTAGCCATAGTGCCTCGTTACTTAAAATGCCAAAATCAAGGCTATCTTAGTACTGGAGCTAAAAAAGGGCAACTCAGGTAAATTCCAGCAGCTAGGCTGCCTCGCGGCTCTCCATTTGTTCATCAATAATCTTATCGACTTCTTCAATAAGAGAGCCAATCGCATAGCACCATACATACTGACCGGCTCTTCTGCCGGTAAGCACCTCTGCAATCTGTCCTTTATCCTCCACGCGATGTTTAATAAAAAGCTGCCTCCCATCTGTAAGCATAACCATATCACGCGGACTTTTGTGAAGTTTGGGAAGACGCTTCCGAAGATAATCTATACCTCTTCTGAAACGGTTTACCGGAAGCCCCTCACGCTTCATACGAAACAGCCAACAAAGTAAAATCAAATCTGCATAGGAGTATTTGTTACGACCGCGGCTTTTGGTTTTGCCGGTAGCAGGAACCAGATTGGTGCGGGCATAATAATTTAACAGAGCAAGGCCAATCTTTTCGGTATCACCCGTAAGCTTACGTAAGATGGCCTGCACCTCCTTAGCTGTAAATTCACGATTAAAAATGCGATCTCCCATATGCCTCCTGAGAGCTGTAACTTTAAGTGTCTTAAAAATTAATTGTTATAGGCGGTTATGTCAATGCAAAATATCTGCTCCCCTAAATAACAATCTGAGCGCCAAAAAACCCTATAATTATCGAAAAATTAGCGTTCAATAATACCTTAACGCAGACTTTGACCTTATGAGTCAATTTTAACCGATTTAAAGCAGCTAATAAAGCTGCCACAACCTTTTTAGTCTTATCCGTTGTAGTGACAGAGGTTTTTCAGGGGCACGCTCTGCTCGCGCTCAGTGATAAAAGCCAGTAGATCCTCTATCAGCCCTACCTTCTCTTTGAGCGGTAAAGACATGCCCGGATGACATTTGATGTCGGGATCAAGCCGGTCATCTTTAAAACTTAAAAAATCGCTTGCATGTAAAACGTATTGTCTGACCTTTCTAACAGAGCTGACAGTAATAAGAGACTTAAAAACGTTAAGCGGCATTACATAAGCAAAGGTATGATATACAGGAAATCTTAATAGCGGGACTGTTGTAACGGGAATTTCTGTCATATTTCCATGCACAGTTTTTATGGTAGTTATAGAAGCCTTCTTAAAGTGAAGCCTTAAACTGCTCAGCAAAATTTTAAAACTTCCGCCTGAACTGATTCGATTCTGTGACCTCTTTACAATTTGCAGGCGGTAAAGTGCCATAAGCGCAGAAGGGAACAGAGAGGCATCATAGAGATAGCCGGCTTTTGCCAAAACATCAATAAGTTCAGGACTGTAGGACCATGATGGGGCTCTGAAACCGAGTATGTCAGTGCCACTTATTTCTTCTAAAAGTGTCTTGGATAAAAAGAGCTCTCTTCGAACAGTTTCCGGATCATTCAGATTAAGCAGCAGCTGATGAGTCATCGAGTGACTGGCAATTTCATGCCCACGACAAGCAATTTCTTTTACAATATCAGGAAACTCTTTTGCCTCATCAGCTATAAAGAAAAAAGTGGCTTTAATTCCTTGACGATCAAAAACTTCCAGCAGCCTCGGTATTGCAGTACAATATACAGGATCGTTGCAATTAAAATTCACCGCACGTCCATATCCGCGAAGATGGGCAGCAATTGAATCAACATCGACACTGACACCAATCACTTTATGCCCTCTCGATTACTCTGCTCAGTTCGCGCGCAAGCTGTATCGAGCTGTTCCATGAGGCAACCTCAGGATAAACCTGGGGTGTTGTACAAAGATAGAAATGCCCCGGTAAAAGCTCAAAAACAGGCTTTTGCTCCAGAAAACCGGTGGAAAAGAGTGGCTCTACAAACGGCGCTTTAAAACAAAAGCTCTCTTTTATTTTCGATGACTGCCCGGCCAAAAAATGCCTGACAAATGCGTCAGAAAATTCATCCCTGGTACTCTCTGTATTGCGACGATATTGCTCACTGTTCCTGTGACAATAGTACATAAGATGTACAGGGTATTCACCGGCCAGATCATCGATATCAATCAGAGCCGAGAGATTCACAATACCCTGAAAGGGTAACTGCTCCTCAGGCGTAGCTGTCCAGTAACCCAGTTTGAGCGGCTCTTTAAGAAAGATAACTGTATTAATTACACCGGCATAATCAATTGAGCGGTATTTTTCAAGTCCACCTGCGACCTTATCATCTCTAACAATATCAAAAAGAAGCGGCAGCGGACAGGTTGCAACCACAGCGTCAAAGATAAAACTTCCCTCCGGCACAATAACCTCAAGAGCACCGTTATCAGCAGCACTTACCCCTGAGACCGGCTGATCGCTTAAAAGCGTGGCGCCTCTGGCTTTGCAGGCTTGAGAGAGAGCAGCAACGATCCTTCTGTATCCACCCCTTATATAGCCTTTTACCTCTTTTTTTGCCCCTTTTTCACGGTTAAAACGGGCCCAGAACCAGAGCGCCGGAACGCCGTCAGCAGCGCCACCAAATTTGGCTGCAAGCAGCGGTCTGAAAAATTTCTGATATGTCTCGTTTCCACAAACAGGTATAATCCACTCTCTAAATGTAATTCGGTCAAGATTTTTGCCGCTGTGTAAAGTAGTATAAATTCCACTTGCCCCCAGCCTCAAGCGTCCTAAAAAAGATAGCGGTTTAAACTTAAGTAAATCACTGGCAGTATTAAGCGGATAAATCTGTCCTTGATGATAATACCCAAACTGACTCTCTTTCCAGTAAACCTCACGCTCTAATTTAAGCTCAGAAAGCAGTTTCAGCAGCGAGTCATCTGTGGGGAGCATACAGTGATAAAATTTTTCAAAATAATTCCCGTTAAACTCAAACTGGCTACCAAGTCCGCCAAATTCACTGCTGGCCTCGTAAAGTGTAACCTTTTTTTCAGCACGCGCCAGATAGTAGGCCAATGCAAGCCCACTTATACCTCCTCCGACTATAGCTATCTTACCTGCCAAACGCTTTTCCCCGTGCAATTAGTTTAAGATACCGAAAAACCGTCGTAAAAACCGGCATTTTGCTCTCTCCCTGTTTTAAATCGTAACGCAAAACAAGTGGAACTTCAGTAGCGTTAAGCCCTGCTGCTCTCAGTATCAACAACAGCTCAAGCATCGATTCAAAGCCGCGTGAGAGTTTAAATTCATCCAGGCCGCGGCTTTTCAGGGCGTCTTTTAATCTTTTAATTGAATAAGCTCTAAAGCCGGATGAGTAATCTTTTACTCCCTTATAAGGAAAGGAAAGCCGTAAGAGCCAGCTGGCGCCATTACTTAAAATTCTGCGGTAAAACGGCACTCCTATAACCTGTGCTCCCTTTACAAAGCGGCTGGCAATCGCAAGATCATAGCCCGATTGAATTGCCTTTTCCAGCTCAGGAATATGACAGGGATCATGCGTATTATCTGAGTCCATAATTACCATTATTCCCTGATAGTTTTTAAGAATATGTTTGATTCCGGTATTAAGTGCTGCGCCAAGTCCCTGATTTACAGGATGCTTTAAGATCTCAAGTTGCAAATGGTCCTTAAAAGCCTCGGCCACTTCTATAGTGCTATCACTTGAGCCATCATCAACCAGTACCACCTGAAGTGGGGTGAGAAAACCACTCTGTTTTTCAAAAAGAGCCTTTAACAGCTCCGGTAAGTCCTGCTCTTCATTATATGCGGGAAGCATTACTACAGGCATGGCAAATTAACCTTTACGTTTATTAAGATCATAAAGATAATAGTTATTGGCAGAATAAACTAAAAGGTCCATAAGCGTATAGCGCATTCTGTCAGTTAAATAGTATCTCGCTGAATATTTTTCTTTTAAGCTGAAAAGCTCCTGTTTACTTAAATTTCGTTGATTTTTCCTTAATTCTGCTACTGCTCTATAGCCGCGGTGTTTAAATTCCATACCGCGGTTTATATCCTGCAGGCGCTTAAGCCACTCGTTAATCCGTCCGTCAAGCGGGGCCTGTCTGAACGAAACCACCTGGGCACGCTCAGAGCGCATCCAGAAATCAGAATACGATGGAGTAATAAAGATGCTGTCAGCTGGAGTATTTTTTCTAATCCAGGCATACATTGCGCCACGTCCGGCATGATCAGGCGGATCTTCAGTTAAATAATGATACTCGCGAACAATCCGAGCAGGAAGAGACTTAATTGTGTTATAGTAATTTTCATACAGTGCAACCTCTATATGGGCTGCAATAATAACGAATGCCAAAAAAATTGTAGAGGGCTTTTTGTATGCAGCCGCAGAAAATAAAAAGCTGAGCGTAAAAACAAAAAATAAAAACGGCATTATTTCAGTGGCAAAGCGAAAGGGATAAAGTTTTAAAATAAAGAAAAGCTCAAAATAACGCGCGATAAGTCCGACAACAAATGAAAGCGTAATTGCGGCAATGACTCCCTGTAAATAGCGCCTTTTAAATTGATCTCCGGCACAAATCAGAGACACTGAAAAAAATGAGCAAATTATAAAGCCCCAAATCCTTATAAAATCATCTGTATCGATAAAATCATATGGATCAGTAAAGTGTGGGACACGAAACATCACGTATATTTTATCAAAATTTCCGGCTGTGCCGGCAACCCCCTGTGACCATGCACATATTAACAGAAACGGCATACTGATTAAGCCGGAAATTAAAATATACTTTATTAACTCAGCTCTTCCTGTTTTCTTAACATTTAAAAGGTAGCCAGAGCCTAAGGTAAATATTGTCCAGATACCAACAATCGGATGAATTAGTATAACCAGGCCGGAAAGCATGGCTGCCTGAACAGTCTTTTTATTAAGCGCCATAACAGCTGCCATGAAAAAGAAGGGGTAAGCCAGTGCCTTGGGCTCAAAAGATGAAACTATTTTGCTGTCAGCCATAGTAGACTGGCCGGAGAGAATCCACAAAATGATTGCAAGGACAAAAGTAATATAGCGCCTGCCGGTAGCTTCGCAGAACAAAACCAGAGTGTAAGAGAGCAGCGCCCAGCAAAATAAGCGGCCCAGCATTATAATTTGCCTGTATCCAAACCAGTGCCAGAGCGGCGCTACAAGGTGATCAAACAACCAGGAGGTGGGAGAGAGATGCCGCCAGATAAAATCATGCTTTAAAAAATCAGGATCAAAAATACGCCGTGAACCTAAAAGATAGGTATATTCATGCCCGTGTGGCTCAGTTTGCCAGCATAGAAACAAAAAAACAAAGAAAATTATAATTACAGCAGCAGCTGAAAAGTATGGCCGCATATTGGGATGTTCAGACTCAACTTTTTGCATAGGATGGTTTAAATCAGTAATTTAACGAAAAAGTCAGTAACTGCTGCAACTTACCGGCCTAAATAAATCTACTGGAATATCAAGTCTCTGCAAGCATAGCACGATATTTATTTTATGGACTATGTACATTCTCAGCCGGTAGCTTTGTTTGTCATCGGCACACGCCCTGAAGCTATTAAGCTGGCGCCGCTAATATACGAACTAAAAAAACCTGATTCTACAATCAGACCTGTTATTGTATCGACCGGTCAGCATAGAAGCATGCTCTTAGAGACACTGTCGGTACTCGGCTGTGATGTTGATTACGATCTCGCTATTATGCGCCCCCGTCAAACTCTGGAACACATTACCACTGAGGTTATTCAAGCTCTTCCAAAAATTTTTAAAGCAACAATCCCCCGCGCCGTGATAGTTCAGGGAGATACCACTTCAGCATTTGCAGCAGCACTTTCAGCGTTTTACAATAATATACCTCTTTACCATGTTGAAGCCGGGCTGAGGACAGGCAATCTGAAGGCTCCTTACCCGGAAGAAGCCAATAGAGCTCTTATTGCCAGAGTGGCTAATCTTCATTTTGCCCCAACAGAAAAGGCAAAACACAACCTGCTGGCTGAAAATATAAATCCCGAGCTTATTCACGTAACGGGCAACACCATTATTGATGCTTTTAAACTTTTCGCCAGTCTGCCTGTTCCGGAATTTAATTCGGCTTTAAAAAAAGTTCTGCATTCAGGCAAAAAAATTGTACTGGTTACCTGCCACAGACGCGAAACTACCGGCCTGGCACAACGCCGGATTGCACGTGCGCTGGCTGAGCTTGCTGACAGCCATAAACATGTTGAAATTATCTTTCCGCTTCACAAAAATCCCGCTGTACGCGAAAACTTTTGTTCTGAACTTAAAAACTGTTCGCGTGTCCATCTGATCGATCCACTACCATACCATCAACTCGTGCATGTAATTAAATCATCATATCTGATTCTCACTGATTCAGGCGGCATTCAAGAGGAGGCCTGCGCTTGTGGCGTGCCGACCGGCATATTAAGGGAAGAAACAGAACGTACGGAAGGTATTAAGGCTGGTGTAGCATGCAGGCTGGGCACAGATCCACATCAGATAATAAGCTGGTGTGAATCTTTACTCAAGTCACCGGAAAAATATGCCAGATACAATAAAAGTTCTAACTGTTACGGTGACGGATTGGCAGCAAAGCGAATCATTTCAATTATATTGCAGCAGCCAGAATTCAACCCTGCTTCTGAAACTGAAATTGTCCTGACAGATTACAGGTTTGATTTGCCGCAATACCGAGCTGGCCAGGAAGATCACAGAAAAGAACAAGAAAGTAACGAAGTCCAAGCCGAAACGTCTGATAGACTTATTAGCCATTGACACTTTCAGATGGCAAATGACAGTAACAGCTGCTGAGCTATTGACTGCCATAAAACAACTCTCGCAATGACTTAGCCCTTAATCGCCCTGCTGTACGTGAAGCGTGTAAGATACTCCCTTTTTTAATACGCTCAGGAATTTTTTTCGGGTTAAAATCCCCTCTGCCAACCCAGCCTACAATCAGTGGGCACGATTTTTGATATTCCTTTAAAATTGTAGCGAGCTCTTGTTGGAGGATCTCCTTTGATACTTTTGCTCTCATTTCTCCGGAAGCCACCCTGAGACCAACATCGTACGAAGTCTGCTTAAGAACCGGCTGCCGGTCTTCAGAGCTAATGGATTTTTCAGTTACAACAATTTTTACTGAACCAAGCAGCCTTGAAACGCACTTTTCATTCAGTCCGGCACTTGCTGCTACTTTTCTAAGCTCAGAGCTGTTAAATAACTTCATAATTGAAATTAAACCCTATCCTGCAAAAGCTCTCAAACCCGCAGGGCCGCTAGAGCTTATCCAAGTAAACGGCGTACTTGCACTATCAATACTTGAGAAAACAGTGCCATTCTTTACATTACTAATGGAAAAATCAGCCGCCAGGCATTATTTGCCGGCTGCAGGCCAAGCAACCCGTCAATTATGACCAATAATTATAGGGAGATACAGTTTAAGCCCCTGTGGCATCAGCTTTGCTTCTGCTAAAGGCGACGGTACAGTTTTGACCAGTACTTAATGCTGGCATATTGCCGGGGCCTCCTTGACCACACGCACACACAGCCCACTTTCCCGGCCACTTGTATGCCAGCCAGAGTAGCGAGGGAAAATACTGTACTGCAGGTTGGATAGCTGAAAGGTTATCCGTTCATCTGCTGATAATAGCGAGGTAGATGATTTATCCTCAGCCGGTTAGTTTCAGAAAAGAAACTAGCCGGTTTTTTATTGACCGCAAACATACTTAATTATTAAACCAAGAAACTGTAAAAATTTTTTTCAAAATATTAATTTTTTATCGGCCTGTTCTTTTATGTTATAAATAAACTATGCCGGCTTTCCTTAGATATCTTACCTGTGTTGGAGTGCTCTTTCTGACTCCTTTTACTGCTTTAGCTGACTGGAACATTCACTGGAAAAAACTGGCGGATGATATGGAGATTGCTCAGCTTCAAATAAGTTCCACGCCACTTCTTTCAACACAGGTTACTTTAATTAGAACTCAACTGAAACGCTACAAACTGCGGGTAATATATTCTAAAAAATACGGCCGCAGCCGTAGTACTGTTAAAGAGCTGGCATTACAAAGTAACGCGCTGGTAGCAATAAATGCCAGCTTTTTTGACGAATACGGTAAAGCACTTGGTGTGGTAATAAGTAACGGCAGAATGTTAAACCGACTACACCGTGGAGGCAGTACATTAACGGGGATTCTGGCTGTCAGTAATAACTCAGTTGAAATAATTAGACGCGACTATTTCAACCCTATCAATGTAATCGAAGCTGTACAGGCCGGGCCACTACTGATTGAAAAGGGTAGGGCTGTAAAAGGATTAAGAAATGCTGACGAGCTCTCCAGAAGATCTGCAGTATGCATAGATGAGAAAAACAGATTTTTATTGATTTTTGTATCCTCTAATTTTGTTGGTGCTTCATTTAAGCAGCTTCAGCAGATTGCGCTAAACAACAACGTTCAATGCCGTACTGCCCTGAATCTTGATGGCGGAGGTTCGGCTCAGCTGTATGTCAGTAAAAAACTTCCCGGAGCAGCTCGGGGTATTCGTGAAATATCAGTACCGGGGCGTGACCCTGTTCCGGTAGTACTCGGATTGTTTTTAAGATAGCCTCACAGATCGCGTTGGCAATAAGATATCAACTTCACTTACCAGACTAGTCACAATTTATCCACAGTATGCAAACATCCTGTGTGAATAATAAACTTATGAACTTTCTCTATCGAATCTTTGTTTAACAGGCAAATTCTGATAACAATATACAAGTTAATTACTGTTAAATACCGGGTAATGAATAGCGAAACTTTCAGATCGCGCGTTTCAGCGCTCATAAAAAAAAGTCGTAAAGCACTAAGGCTTTACAGTTCAATGGGCCGGTTGCAGTCTCATGAGCACAGTGAACTTAGTGAAATGCAAATCCGCGAATGGCAGGAAGTAAACTCGGAGCTCTCAGAACAGTTATCCTCAGCATTGGAAAGCCGTTATACCAGAAGGCTTGCTTCGAATGTGTTCCTGTTGAGGGATCGTTTTTACAGCCGCTGGCGTGAGACAGAAGCAGAGGCACATCTTAAACAGCGTGAACTGATCTCAGCTTCAGAAAAAGGTGAATTTATTAAGGCAACCTTACTGGGGAGAGAGCTGGTAGTACTTAAAGCGCGCAAACAGGCCTGTCAGGCAGCTCATAATGAACTGCAGGAACTTATAGAGCGAAGTAAGCTTACGCCGCCACAAGTTCAGCATCAGGAAGATTCTGGAAAACAGCAAAAGGATAAAGGTAAGCCGGTAAAATCAGCAGTAGTTATCCCGCTCAGAAGAAAGGATGGCAGCAGCTGAAATTCTGAGCAGGAAAATTTTTTTACTGAAAACTTGCTTTTTTAGTTTAAATAGCTTAAAGCTAATAAAAGTTTACGGACGAACCGGTTAAAGCAAGCAGTTTAAAAATGGGAAAAATTATTGATATACGTAATTATCTGAAGGAATCCAATCCGGAAGTTATAAGACAGCGTGCAATAGCGCGCGCGCTCCTGACCCAGGCTGCTCATATCCTTGAAGATCTCGGTGGTCGTGACGAAAGAATTGCCTGGGTACTGGAGGATTGTTCCGAACTTCTAGCTAACCGCAAGAAAATAAACCTGCTAAAAAAGTGGGATCTTGAGCAGTAATAAACTAACTGTAATTTTTAAGATAATCACAACCAAAATCAACCTATCTGCGCTAAAACTCTAACAGGTGCTCCTGTAAACGCTGACACAACCGGCACTGGCCCGGGACCAAATGTTCTGTCAATCAGAGTAGCCCAGCACAGAACCGGAATGCCCCGTAAAGTTGCTTTGGTGTGAGCTTCAAGACTGGATCTGGCGGTAGTAATTACATCTGTTACAAGAATAGCATTTTTACCTTTATACGTTTCACCGTGACCATTTGAAAGTTTCTCTTCCACATACTGCTCAAGCGGAATTTCATCTACACCCGGCAAAAGCTCGGCATACACCGCAGAAAGCCGTTCGGCAAAAAAAGTGTATCCTCCAGGCAGTTTAAGAAACACTTCTGGCTTTTGTGGACTCAGCACATTTATAATCCGATAGGCCACATACTCGGCACATGCATTTAAATCTGAATCTGTCAGGTCTTCCACTCGATAATACGTGTGACTTTCACATCGTGCGCCAATTGGAATGGGTTCATCATAAGTTTCTGTAATCTTGGCAAAAATCTCATTAATCTCTTCTACTGTTATCATGGGAGCGCTCCTGTACGCACACGATTACATCCGGTTTAGACCCCTAAGTAACTTATGTCAGAGTTTACTTAACTATTTTTCGGGGATAACTATTTATATACGATTAAGCCTCCAATAGGAACACGAATGATCTTGAAAAACTCCAATAATTCAAGCTACTGCAAACCGGCCCGCGCAGCGCTGATAGCTTTTGAAAACGGAGACTTACTGTTAACAGCCTTAGCATAATAGGCGTCTATAGCACTGACCAGCCGATCAGGTGCTGGCGCTGAAGAGGAATAAAGCCTCCTGATACTCTCGAGAGATTCAATCGCTCTGTCAGGATTTTCTCTTATATATTCGGTTGTTATCTCGGTAACCCTGGCTGCATCCCGCCAGCCCTGAAGGTATCCGGCAACAAAGTGGCGTTTGGCTTCCTGATCCATTAACTTCCATATGGGCAAAAACGGTTTTTCAGAATTTTCCGCTCTCAGCCCACTGCGGGCAAGTCCACATGTAACAACACATCCAATAAAAAACACAACTAATTTGATTTTACTCATACTATTAATTCCGTTAAATTTTTTTGGCTATAACTATATTACGGTCTTAAGATACTGGCAATTTTTTTGCCAGCAGCATTCAGTTATACTAAAAGTGTAGCTTAACGGCGAATTGCATAAGAACACAGAAGATGGGCTAATGATTCAAATAAAACGCAGGAAGACGCACCCAGTCCAGGCAGGCAAGCTGACCATTGGTGGCTCAGCACCACTTTCGGTGCAGTCTATGTGTGCCACGCGCACTTCTGATATAGAGGCAACACTTAAACAAATCAGGTTACTTGAAAAACATGGTGCTGATCTTATCAGAATTGCAGTTGACAGCAGAAAAGATGTTGCGGCGCTAAAAGAAATCCGCAGGGAAACAGATGCTGCTCTGGTGGTTGACCTGCAGGAAAGCTATCGGCTGGCGCGTGATATAGCTCCTCTGGTTCAAAAGCTCAGATACAACCCCGGCCATTTGCATCATCATAAAAAAGAAACGCCCGTATTTGAAAAGGTAAAATATATCGTAGAAGCAGCTGGAGAACATAATTGTGCGATACGCATTGGTGTAAATTTTGGCTCACTTGATCCTGGCTTAAAAGAGAAAAACAGCTCCGCACTCTCTGCAGCGCTAAACTCTGCTTTACAGCATGTTGAATACATGCAGAAGCTTAATTTTAAAAATTTCCTGGTATCGCTGAAAAGTTCAGATCCGTTAGCAGTTGTTGAAATCAACAGGAAATTTGCTGAATCTGCCCCTAACGTTCCACTACATCTGGGTGTTACTGAAGCAGGCATGCTGCCGCAAGGTGAAATTAAAACCAGGCTGGCTTTTGAAAAACTACTGGCTGCTGGAATAGGGGATACCTTACGGGTGTCGCTTACACTTCCTTTTTCTGAGAAGTATCGTGAGATTGAAATTGGACGAAAAATAATTGAGGATGTTTACAGTGGGCGCTTTTTGTCAGTCCCTGCTGAAACTTTAAAGGGACTGAACATTATTTCATGCCCCTCATGCTCAAGGGTTGAAAATGAGGCCTTTATTGAGTTAGCAGAACAAGTTCGGGAAATGTCCCGTTTTGCAGCCAGTGAAGATATTACTATTGCGGTAATGGGCTGTCGTGTTAACGGGCCCGGTGAAACTGACTCGGCCGATCTTGGGCTTTGGTGTGCTCCCAGTCATGTCAATTTGAAACGTGGCAGTCAGTTAGTTGGCAAATTCTCATATAATGAAATCCTGACCAGGGTGCGACAGGAGTTAAATGACCTGATAACAGCAAAAAGAAATGGCAAAATTGGGATTGCCCCTGATAAGGTATGATAAAGATGTATTGAGGTGCTTTCGGAAAGCATCCTTCCAATGGTATTATAGAGTAATAAACGGTTTTACAGGGAAAAAATGGCTGATAATAAGCAGTCCAATGGGCGTGCTTTTAATCTTGGCAAGGTTAAACTGGGCAAAAGCCTGCAAATGACTGCCCCGGAACAGTTGGGTGATGATGTACGGCAGGCCACCTCGAACAGCATTCATCAGATAAGCCCATCCGCCGTTTTTGTTGCGGCTCTGACGAACAGCTCGGGCTCGGTTATAAGACCACTAGTTCTTGAACATGGAAAACTTACGCTTATTCGTCTGCTGGAACTAGCGGACACGGACAAGCGGAGAGAGCTTGAAGAACTCTATCATTTAATCCGTAGCACTCCTGCTGTTGGACAACATACTGCCAGTGGATTTTTAAGTGATAAATTCTGGCTTAAGCGGCCGTTTTATGAGCATACCCTGGCTGATAAAAGCCTGTCAGACTTTGACTTCCTGCAGATGGTTCAAAAACTCTTAGAACTGCTTCATCTTATGAAGCAGCGAAACATAGTTCACGGGCATATTAATGAAGCCAACATTTGCTTTGACCATGATAATACTCTCCATCTGGTAGATTTTGGAATGTCTGCTGCTGCCGGTATAAACGCGCACGATGATTTTATTGCCCCGGAGATTAAAGCTGGAAAACAGGCAACTATAAGTAGCGACCTGTATTCTCTGGGCAAACTGATTAATCGTCGCGCTTCGGGGCAGTTTCTGGAAGCACATAAGGATATTGTTTCCAGGTTGTTAACTCCTGAGCCTTTAGGACGACCTTCGCTGGCGGAAGTTCACAAGGCGCTCATACCTGCTGAAAAGACGCCACAAACGACAGATAGTCGTCTTGTCTCTACTGCTACAGGGGCAAAACTAAAATCTGGGAAGTTTATTAACCCTTCACAGGTTAAAATTGCGGTGTCTTCCCCAGCGGCGGAACCTGATCTGGAAGAAACCCAGATGATTATACCTCCAGCGCCACCTGCTCAACGCAGTTCAGATAAGACCAGGCCTAATAGAGACACCATTCGAGAAACCGGCTCCGGCAAATCTCCGCTTGAATCCGTTCCAATCCATGTACTGATACTGCTGGTCCTGATTGCTCTAAGCGGACTGGTAATATACCGTTTGACGGGATCGCCAGCTGAAAATGCAAACACCTCGAAAGAGAACCCGGTCTCACTCGAACTGATGTGGACTTCCAGAAGACCCTCACTTATGAAGCAGGTGGCAGAGCGGGCAGTCGTTGAAGGAGATCAGAAAGCAGCAATGTTAATCATTAACGATGCCCTGGCCGGTGAAAATCGACCTCAGGTGGCCTCTGATTTCATCCGCTTTGCCTTTGATCCCCGCTGGGAAGCACAATTAAGCGAAGACGACCGTAAATTTGTTTTACAGGTAGCACTTGCTGGCCTCATAAGTATTCACACAAAACCTCTAAAACTCGAAGATCGCCATCCTGCTCTAATTCTGGGTGTGCTGGGCACTTTAAATGACACTGCCCTGATAGCTTCACAGCTGCGCTCTGTACCGATTAGTCGCATGTTATCGCTGCCCGCTCCCTATGGACCAAGCTTTGCGCTGTTAAAAGCAGCTGGAGTTGAAAATATGGCTGCACCTGAGGCACGCTCTTTAGCTATCCTGTTATTTAAGAAAAAAATTGATTTAATGGAAATTGATCAATTCTTTGGAGCACCCACTGGTCGAAATCAGCTCTTTAAAAAGCTGCTGGTACTAAAGCCAGTTATTGCAAAAAAGCCGGACCTGGCTCAGCCAGTCCTTAATGCCTTAAAATACCGCCGTGGTAGTATAGCTGCACTGATAAATTGGTTTCAGGAGGAAAAATCAGCTGAATGGGATAGGGTACCTCCTCAAGTTAAACTGGATATTATTAGCGGTTCTTTATCCGCAAGTGACTTGCAGGACGCACAGCTGGCTGATCTCTTGAAGTATCCGCTAAAAGTAATAAGAGAAAAAGCTGCAAAAGAGCTTGCCAAGCGTTATCCTCAGGAACAAGAGGCTTTCCGTTATCTTGGCTCAGCCAGAAACCCACTATCGCGTTTCCAAACGCTCTCGTTTGTAGCTATGCTCGGTATGAAAGGAGCTGCCAGAGAAGCATTTATTGCCCGCTGGTTTAAAACATATCCTGAACCGTCCAGCATCGTTGAGTTGTTAATTGCCAGAGTAAGCGTGCCGGCGGGCGATTTTTTTAATTTACAGGCCGCACGTTACCTGAGTAAGCGGAAATGGAGTGCAACACCTTTACAGCTCAGAAAACTTACCTCCCATAGAGAAGAGCTTGTGCGTGCACTGGCTTATTTCAAATTGGATCCGCACGATAATGAGCATCGTGCGATTTTAAAAAATATGGCAAGGGTAGAGCCAAGTGCCAGGCTTAGAAAAGAGATAGCTGAGAAACTGGCTGGATTTAAAATTAACTGAGCTTAATAAAAAACCCCGCATAAAAGCGGGGTTTTTTTAATTTTACCTGCGCTTAATACTAAGCTTGTAAATGTTGATCATTAAAGAAAGTCGATATAATTGAGCGCAGGATAAATGCGCCAACGGCTACAACAAGCAGCGAAAGCGCAGCTCTGTACTGTCCGAAAGCAGAGCTTAAAATTGCACCAATTCCGGCAGCTACCATTACCAGAATACCGAAGCTGCCTTCGATATGGGTAAGAATTATGTTCGCTGACTCGGCGAGTCTGGTGTCATTATACTTCGCAGTGAGCTGTGCAACAGCACCATCAGCCAGTCCCGCCGCTAAAAGCACAATACCAAGCAGGAAAAGTATAGCTCGCCCCTGCTTCTCTGAAGGCGCATAAAAACATGCACCGAGATTCTGTCCAACCTTTGTGTATAGATTCTTAATTTTATTTTTCATGACCAAAATACTCCGTATAGTATTTGAATCCACCATTTTTAAAACCGACACTCTGCAAAATTGCAGGCGTCCCACTTCTACTAATTGTTATGCCACCCAAAGTCGCAGTGGTGACATAAAAAGTCAGGTTTTTTAAGCACAGAAAAAATATTTTTACTGTAATTATAGTGTGTTATCTAGCCACGTGCACGGGCCGAGAGTCCCGGAAGGTAGCGCTCGGGGTTTTGGGGTTTTCCGTTTTTACGGATTTCAAAGTGAAGATGAGGGCCAGTTACACGCCCACTTGTTCCCACAGTCCCAATGATCCTGCCAGCCTTAACAATCTCGCCGGGCTTAACCTTTATACTCTCAAGATGGCCGTAATGACTTGTAATACCATTATTGTGCTGAATCACAACAAGCCTGCCGTAGCCACCAAAGGGGTCGGCAAAGACAACAGTTCCAGCAGCTACTGCCCTTACGGCTGCTCCACTCGGCGCTGCCAGATCTACACCGCTATGATGTCTGATAACTCGTTTAATAGGATCTTTTCGTTTACCGAAAGAGCTGGAAAGACGCGGACCAAGTAACGGATAGACAAAAGCTGGGGCAGCAAAAACAGACGATGCCGCACTGCGAACATTCCCACCTGGTAACGCCAGCGCCGATAAAAGACTAACGACTAACAGAGGCGCTAATACGCCTGAAACTTTCACTCTCAAGATTTGCATTGTATCCCTTAATCCTGATAGTTTTATTCGGAGAGGCTTTTCGGTGTGCTCCAAAGCTCACTACACTTGATGAAATCCAGGCTCTTGAACCAGTTGGCGTAATTACGCGATACCAGTCCCCGAATCTTTTTTCAACGGCCAATCTGGTCCCTTTCCGGACCGTCATAAGGGGCGAATTGTTAATTCCTGCACCACTTCGAAGATTAGCCTTATTAACAACAACCGTCGCTATAGGCATATCTGAGAACACTTCCTCCGAGCTTAAATCTGTCGGCACAGGACTTCCTCCTGCTGCTGCTCCTGGTGACCTGTGCGGAGCAAAGCGGGCAAGAGCCTTATTATTTCTCTGCTCAACTATGGCAGAGAGTCTTTCAACTTCTGTCTCTGCAAAAATTAAACGGTTACGTGCTTCATTGAGTTTGGCCTCCAGATCAGCAAGTTTTTCCTGAGCTTCTCTGGCTTGCATCTCAAATTTCTTACTGTTTTTCTTGTATGCAGCAAGCTGTCTATCCTTCTCCGCCAGCTTGCTTTTAAGTCCCTTTAAGCGGCTTTTAAGATCAGCAATAAGCTGGCTCTGCAAATTGTTTCTGTTATCAGCAGACTCTTTTTGTTGAAGCTCTTTAACCCATTCTGGTGCTTGAGTCTCTGTCTTAGTTTGCTGCAGATTATCGGCTTCTGCTGTGCGACTATTTTTGTTTGCTACGATAGCAGTTTTCACCTCTTGAGAGACTTTCTCGGGTGGCTTAATAACATCTACGGAACTTTCAAATCCCTGCTGAGAGGAGCCATTCTGTTTTCTCAAAGTCTCCAGCTCCTGCCTTAAAGCATCAATATCAATAGCTTCCTGGGAAAGAGCAACTGAAAATGGACTTACAGCTGATAAAGCTATTATCAGGAGAAATAAACAATTTTTTACTCTAAGCATATCCAACCTCGTTATAAAAACCTGTTAAACCTACTATCAGGCCGTGGCACGCTCAACCACAGTCCGGCTGGCCTGACGGGCAAGTTTCTGCCGCCTGTCACGCTCTGACTGAATCATATCCTGCACCTCTTGAGGTGCTGCAACGCCTGAAAAAATTATCTCTATGCTTCCTGTGGCAGCTGTGCCTATTTCTACTGTACCAATATCAAGAATCCTTTCACTAATTGTCTGTTCTTTTTCTACAATCCTGATATCTTCATAACGCACACGCACCACCCGCTGCCGTAAAGAGAGTATTCCCACCCTAAGTTCAACCCCTCTACTGTCAACAATATACTTTACATTATAAATCTGGTAGATAGCCTTGCCGATAGGGAAAAGTGGGAGAAACCAGAAAAGTGGTAGGTTCAAATAAAAAGCAGAATTGCCAATTGTAAAAAGATGCCCCGATATTACACTCCAGGGATACTGACGCGACAGCACAATACTTAAAATGCTGAACACCACAAACATGGCCACATTGGACAACTCTGCCCGCCAGACCCTTGGTATTACTATCGCACCTTTAATCATAAAAAAACCTGCCTGTTATTGCAGTCCTACCAGCTCTTCTATCTCTTTTAACTTGTTTTCTGCTGACCTGGAGCCAGTATGCGCCCTGGTTGTCTTCGATACATTACGCTGCCCACGCGGCCGGCTAAACAAAGAATCCAGATCTTCCACATCTCCGTAATTATTTTTCTTCTTCAGCACAGGCGCTGTCTTACGTGCAGGAACACGCCGGCTTTCAGTAACTATCCTCTTCGCAGGAGATGAGTAGTGTACTGAAGGCGTGCTGGTCTGTATGGCCGGCCTCCTTTGATTAAGAGGCACCCTTTCAATCCCGCCACCTGAAAGACGAAAAACAGCAAAGGCACAGGCCACAAAAAATATAGTGGCTAAATGAACTTTATTGGTTAGTGGAGCTATAAAATTATTAACACTTATCAGGCTCATAATTACCTCAAAAATTATTTACCGGGTTGCTTGTAATAACGCCAGCGTCCCTGCCTAATTTCAACAACTTCCTGGTGAGCAGGGCGGTAGTAGTGCCCCTCCGGATCGAGTCCCGGTGGAACCGTGACAACATCAACCATCGGCTCCTCCCAGATGTACTGAACCACTCCCGGAACCGGCAACTCACCGGATGTTCTCTCCACATAAACTTCTCTCTGCGATGCCGGAGCTGTCTGTGACGCCGATGATGCTGCGCAGCCTGAAATTGCTCCGGCTGATATCATAGCCATTGTAACATAGAATAATTTAAGCTTCATAGTTCATTCTCCCATAAATCCTTCAAAATAACCTTATACTGTTTAGTCTTTAGCTCCCTACAGCATCCTCCATCATGTTAAGAACAATGTTCGAAACGCTCGAAGCTCCATCACCATTACTGGCCATACTCTGACGGGCCATCTGGCGCTCCATTAAAGCTTTAGCACCATTTGGTGCGATTTCCACTGCGTGCTGTAGCGCCAGGAAAAAGTCTCCATCAACCCGCTGCAGTATGTCTTCAAACAGCTGGTTATCGTCACCGTTATTAGTGCTGGCCCAGTAGAACGCCGGCTCCAGAGGAAGACACATAGCTCCCTCGCCAAAATCTGAAGAGAGATAAAACTGGGATTCAACGCCTTTAACAGTCTTAAGTCGCAAGATAACGTCAGACTGCTGTTCACTCAAATTAAAGGCTTTGGCAGTGTAGTGGAATTTACTGGGATCCTGTCTTAAAAAGATCTTGTTAGCACAGTTTTGCACAATTGCCTGCCCACCAGTACCAACATAAAAGTCTTCTCCTGACTGGGAGGCCGCAATCACTATACCTTTTCTCTTACGGTAGAGTCTAAAGGCGGTCTCAATAGTACCAGCAGCAGTTTTACCAATTAAGTCATGTGCTTCATCAAACACCAGAATTTTACGGGCATCAAGCTCCTTGGGATCGTTCATGACTGTGTCGGCCCAGAGCATTGCCACTTTGAGAAATACCCGCTGCAAGTCCGGATTGCGGCTTAATGCTTTCATATCAAAGACTATGAAACGCTCTTTAAGCTGCAGCGATCCTGGCCGGTCAAAAAAGCGTGCAAAGGTGCCATCACCATAATAATCACCGATTAACATGGCAACACGCTGACGACGCATAGCATTGTCTTCTGATTCGTGTACCTTTTTGGGAGCTCGCAAAACCGAAACAACATCTGAGAGAATAAACTCTCTTCTCATAGGACCGTTACGGTATATGCGATGAGCTTCTACCAGTGATTCGGTTACAGCCTGGCGATCAAGACGCTCAAGATGTTTATTGCCGTCAATTGCCATATCAACAATAATATCTGCTGACATATCAATCAGGTCTTTATAATCTTCATTCTTTGCGTCTGCCGGAGTTTCTCCAAGACGTGCCAAAAAATTCATTGACGGGGCTTTGGAGGGTGTGGCTTCATAAATTTTCCCGCCGAAAAGTTTAGCAACTTTTTCAAAACCGCACGGCTGCCCAATCATACCTTTATCGAATACAAAAACTATCGGCTCACGCTCTTTGATTCTTCCATCAGCCAGTGTGGCGTAATGCCCACGATACATTGTAATAAGAATATAACAGAGCAGATAGCTTTTACCTGCGCCAGACACACCACTAATCAATACATTGGGTGCAGTATTGGAATCATAAAAGTCAAAATTAACAAGCTCACGATTCCACAGACTGGGCAGTACAAAAAGAGGCCCTTTGCTTCCTTTCCAGTTACCCCAGAGCGGAAAGAGCCTTACCGCACGCGATGAACGCATCATAGTAGTCCAACCGGGACCATCAGTGCTAGGATCATAACAACCGGGCAGGGTACTTACCATTACGCCCAAATCGGCAATCTCGTGAATCATACCGCGTGCGCCGTTCATATGCGGGAAAGTGGCTAACGCCTCTGAGCTAGCCCGCATAGCCTCATCCTCAGTCTGGCAAATAAATGTCTGATGAACTCCTACCCGCACAATTTGTGATGTATTGCTGTAAAGTTCCTGACGAGCAGCGCGAATTGCGGCAATCTGATGCTGCACTTTCTGATTAGCGCGCCCACGCCCGCCAAATTCCTGGAAACCAAGGCTTTTATCGAGTTTATCAAGGCGGCTTAACTGTGCTTCACGCGGATCCTTGGAAAAAGTAACGCTAACTATATTTTCATAGGGCGATGATAACAGTGGCGAAATCATGAGTGGAACACACGCCTTGGGTGGTTTAACCATTGAAACAGTTCTGTATACCCGCCCATCCTTTTTAATTATACCGTTTCTTGGATGCTCAACAGCAGTTTCTGAAACCTGGTTTGCAAGAAAATCGTGAGGATCAAAAACTGGCACTGGCACTGCTGTATTGCGCCCACGTTTAAACTTACCGGACTTTACGCTGCGGCGATTAAGCAACGGATAAAGAAGATTTATAAGTCTTTGTCCGTCAATTCTCTGTGGACGAAAACCAAGATCAGCAAGTTTTTGAACATTTCCATCAATAATACCGCGAAACTCATTGGCATAAAGCTGATATTCTTTTTTCCGCTGCTCAGCACTCACCCCAACCTTACCTTTTACAAGCATCGTCAGGGTCTGGCTTATCTGCTGCATGGCACTCTGGGCCTTCCAGGGCGGGTCATATCTAAAGCCACACACAAGTCTTAACTTTCGTGGCCTACGATGAATGTAATGACTGGTAGCAGATTTCCTGAGCATTCTAACCCAGCGACGAGCCATCCAGCCAGCAGGGCCGTTAGTAGGATATCGATCGATACAGGCCTTTAACAGATCATCGACATCAAAAGTCGTAATCCAGCAAAACTGGGCGCTGATCGTATGCTCAAATGAATCGAGCATCTCCTGTACATGCGCGCACATACGGTAAGCATCCGAATCAGATGTCTTTGTTATCCACTGCGGTTGAAGCTCCCACAGCGACCAGAGTGATGCGTCTGAATGAACAAAAATCTGTTGCTCCTCATCATACTTGGCGTACGGCAGGAGCTTGTTAAAGACAGTCTCATCCTGATAAAGTCGTTCTCTGGTTATTCTACTTATGCTCATCTCTGACAGCCTCTTTTGAAAAATATTCCGGTTTGACAGCCTTGTTTTTTAAAACCCGTATCTCTTTATTCTTATGGTCAATTACCAAATGTACATTCGCCTTTTTAGCCAGGGCTGCTCCAAGTTCATCCAAAGTTCCCAGCGTATTGATGGTAATCCTCTGATTTGCTATTGTCCCGGCTACATAGCTCCTGTAACGCATTGCTCTGGCAAGCGAATTAGCAGCCTGTTCCAGGGTAGCGTTATTTAATTTAAGCTGCATTATCGGGTCAATTTTGGGTGCACTGGTATAGACAACCCTGGCTGGGGCCGGATCGGGAAGATGTGCCCAACGCAATCTGTTATATACCGGCTCGGGCGGCAGCTGACTACTGGCAACTCTAAACACTTTTCTTTTCTTAGGCTCCTGATACTTTTTGCCTATTGTTGTGCTACAACCGAAAACCAGCATCAATGTTCCCAATAATAATATAAATCTGGCTTGTTTCATTCTTACTCAAATCTCCTTACGGTGACTCATTAGAGTTAACATATGGCACATTGGACGCTTTTGACTCGCCGTTTCCAAGCTGACTTTCAAGCTCAAAGGCATCCTGTACTGCCCAGCGTTCTTTAAGAACTTTAAGGTAGTAATAATGAGCTGGAACCAGATCACCATGACTATTTAAATGATCAGGAATCCACATTATTCTTACTACAGCAGGTTGCATTACCGGCTTGACTGGCTGTGGTGTATGCGCCCGTTGGTATGAAGCCATCTGTTCAAGTGCCTGTCGAGCAGTGTCAAACGGTCCGCTTCCACCAAGAGCATGGTCATTGGGCTCACCCTTAAAGGCCACTGGGCTGGGAGGTTCACTAAAGGGATTAAGAACGTTACCAACTGAAGCACAGGCGTTTAACAAGAGTAATATAGTCAGCAACGTTGTGAATTTAGTCAATTTAACAGTTTTCATGATCAACCTCTTAAAAAACGCTATAAGTCACCTAATCAAGTGAAGTAAAAACCACTCCACTGTCTTCATCCTCTAATTCATCATATAAATCCGGTATAGTTACCGGCTTTGAAAATACAGCAGTGGCCTCACGGCCTGAATATATTCTGACATGGGCCGGCATATTTTTTAGCCTTTCTTTCAAAAGATTTGCCCAGCTTTCAGCTCCTGACGCTAGCATTTTACCGGCAGTATAAACAGGAACGTTTCCGGTAAGATTCTCCACAACTGTTCCGTCAAATCCGGCTGTCTGTCTGGACTGACTTTTTGCAATCCCATCGCCCAAAGCCCCCAGGCCTCCTACCATCATTGTACCGGCAATAGCCTTACCGAGTGGATCAATAAGAATGCCTTCCATGCCGCGAATACCATCTTCGCCGACCACCCAGCCGTCAATCGAAACCGTTTTACGACGACCACTATTAGGAAGTCTTATGCTCATAGTTGTCAGACGGAAAAGTGCTCTTGCATTCGCAATTGATCCCTGGGCTGCAGCCATAATGTGCGCCTCTCCAACTGGCAGGGTAGAACCATCAGGACCTTTGATCGGCCCAATTGTTTTAAGCACAACGGGATAGGGAGTCCCATCAGTGGGGGCATCAACACCTGCCAGAAGTTTAAATCTTACCGAGTCACCAGGACCAATATAAACTACTCGACCCGGTTCGGGGGGAGCTGGTGGCACAGGTTCCTGGTCCTCCAACGAACCAAAAGTATCAAGAGCGTTTTCGTCAAATGCCGGTGGCACATCACCACCATATGAAGCAGCTGGCTCCTGAGACGGGTCCTGCCAGTCCACCGGTTCACCTGGATTATAATTATCTTCACCAGGCGGCATATATCCTGCTGGCGCTGCCTCAGTTTCTTCTATGCGTTCAAGTATTTTCTTAAATATCTCAGCTGTGCGAGCCTCGTACTGTTTCATATTTTCACGATTTTCCTGCAGCTCTTGCTGCTGCTTTTTAGTCTGCTCATTGAGCTGTTCAAGCTGCTTGGAAAATGCTGTTATTAAGTCCTTGTATGCTTCTTCCGCCCCCATAGCACCGCTATCCGGGTTTTCAGGTATGGTCTGATGCAATTTGGTAATTGGTCTCCTGTGAGGACGCGGATTGGGCATAATCATCCAGACTAAGAAGAACAAAACCACTCCTCCTACAATTACCTGGGTCTTGCGATCTTCCTTAATTAAAAGCTGAAAATCCTGTAATTTCTGTTTGATACTCATCTTTGATCTACCTTGTTTTTCTAGGTCTGGTTATTACATAAACTTTTGCCGTGTCTTTACCAGATATCTGTTGCTCGATTGTTAAGGGTCGGGCAGCAATCTCCCAGCGGTTAGCACTTATTGCCCGCGTACCGTCCAGCCGGAATGTAGCCGGATTAAGCAGCTGAGTCTGATCTAAAAGATTTTGAGCATCCAATACATAGCCCCATAAATTTGGTCCGATAAAAATCTTGTCTATAGTGGTAAGCAACGTGCCATCGTTCAAAACCACTGTTCCTTTGTATTTATCTGTCATCTGATAACCACGGATTGAATCCTTACCGAATTCAGCAACCAGTACCATCTCACGCATTAATCCACTGACCTGACTTGGAGGCGCATATTCATATTGCCGTTCTTTGTGTCGTGGCAAGTCTTCTTCTTCCGATGAAAGGATCAGTCCACGGCGGCTGTCAGTTACATTGACAACATCGTCACGAGGCTTTTCATCAGTGGCACGCTTAATGCGAATGGGGTAGGATCTCCCATCCTCTAACCGAACAATCGCAGCTTCACCTGCTGTTGTAAGGCTTTCATTTGCGAAAATGATCAGATCGGCATCTTTACGATCCAGCATTACCGCTGAAACTTTCTTCTTGAAACCGCCCGAGATTTTGCCCGGAAAATGAACCTGGGTCGGTTCCCCGGGGGCTACCCGTATTTCAATCTCTTTATTCTCAAACTCTACTTCACGAGCCATTGCAGCGCTGCTATTTATGAGTAGCAGTCCTAACATTAATAAAAGCATCTTTCCTGCTAAACAGTCTCTCTTCATTGCTCTACTCCCTAATTTAAAACGTTTTCATGCTTTACATCCGTTATAACAATCCCGTATGGATTAAGCGGATTACGTGGTACAGTCGTCATAGTTACCGTAAAACGTGACCTTACCGGTGGAAGTTCACGTCCGGCTATTATCTTTAAACGTTCTCCTGTTACACTGAGTACAGCAGTATCACGTGAAGGCCTTGTTATTTTAGTCTTAAGCGGATCTGCGAAAAATATCTGGGTACGATTTGTTGTTTCGATTGCCTGAAGTTCGGTTTCCATCATTTCTTTGCGAAACTTGGTAAGCATTGGTTCACGGAGCATTTCAGCTGCTTTGAGAAATTGCCTGCGAGCCACATTGGACTGATAGCTTGCTATGAGATTAATAAACTCTGTACCGGTATTAATGAACTCAGTATCCGGTATTTCCTGAGCCTGGTACTGCCCCGGCAGCGGCTTAGCTGGAACATTCAAGATAGTCGTGCGTGTGCCGTAGAGCCACATGCACATTATTAACGTAAAAAATGTTATTGGTACCTGTAGAACTGCAATACCGCGCCAGAGCATGGCCTGCTCACGGTAGTTCTCCCAGAGCTTAAAGGTGTCATTCTCACCACGAGAATCGATGATATTGGCATCTTTAAGTATCTTTGCTGCCTTAGCCATCTAAAAAAACCTCCAGAAAATTAAAACCTGTTCGGATGCTCAAAACTACTGCGACTCTTCCTCTTCCTCCATTAAGTAGATGAAATTGTCGTCATCATCCTCCAAATCTTCTCCGTTGCCTTCAAAAATCTGATCCAACCCGAGTTTCATGTACATACTCTCAGTATCCTGTTCTCTAAGTGGCGCGCCACTCCAGATCGGCTGAACACAGGCAGGCGCCGGTATGCCCGGAGGACAAGCCCCCATTGCTGCCATAACTGCGTTACAAATGCCGCGCTCCTCATCCGGAAATTTTGAACGAATTGCTACCATGCCATAAACAACAGCAAGTCCCAGGCCAATAAAAAGGGGCATTGAACGAGCAAGATTCATCTGAAGAACTTCCGGGGCTAACATGAAAACTGTTATACCCGATATCCAGTCGGAGATTTTTGCTCCAAGCAGGGTATAGCTCTCATTTAAGCAGGGTATTACAGTTCCATTGTCCATATTTAAACCCTTTTATTTAATATCATTACTTCTGTCCTCCAGAGAGCCTCGGATCAGGCTCAAAGCGCACACCCTTTTCAGTAATCACCGGCTGCGGATCAAGAATCTTCTCCAGATCGTGTGCTCTATCAATTAAAGTTGTACGCCACTCTTTTGTATTTAACAGCGCCTGCGGATCTGCCATTTGCATGCCGCGATCAAATTCCCGCACGGCAGCAAGAAGTAAAGATCTGGCTCTGGCATAGTGGCCAACTGCCGCTGCAAGCTCAGCCCCACGAGCGCGCTCAAGAGCTGCCGAAGTATTCTCCGCAGAGGCTATCTGCGCCCATATCAGCACAAGCCCCAGGCAGACAAGATATCTGAGATTATTCATTTTTTTGCTCCCTCAAAGAGATTGACACAACTCTGTTTCTGGAGTCAGTTCAATACTGTTATGAGGGTGAAAGTGCTCAATGATACGTAAAGTGATAATTTAATCAGCAGATTTTAATTATTGAGGGCCAGCCGTAAATTTCAGAAGCAGAATCTTTTAAATTAACGATATTAATTCTAGAGGTCCGAGCGCCCAAAGGGCGCACTGCGCCATAATGGCCTAAAATTGCTTAGAAACTTAATAAATATTAAAATTGCTCCAGTTAGTCTAGAGATACTACGCAGTAACAATTTAACTTAACTAATTCAAAAGCAAGGTACTAGTTCCAGGTGTCATCGCTCAAACCTGATAAGGTTATAGAAAAGGAAGTAGGAGAGCTAACTTTACCTGCTGTCCGTAGAGGCAAAAGCCTTCTTATTATTGCTGTAATTTTGCTGTTAACCGTCACAGCATTTTTCATTGTAACCGTAACAGGTAGCCAGTTATCCACAGCCAGAGAATTTAGTATTAAAAAACAACTTGTAAAGTCAGGCAGCCCCTGGGCTGTGCAGCTGGTTAAAAGCGAGATAGCCTATGAAAAGTGGCTTATGCAGCATGCCTCTGATAGTGAGCTTTATATATTTAAAGGCGTTGTCGGTTTTGTTTTAAGCTCAGCCCTGAAACGTGAAGTCTCTTCAAAAAAAAGTATATTTGGCAACGCAATTTCCCGAAGCTTTGAAGCTGCGCTCCTACGTATCTCGTTTTTTATTCTGGCATCCTGGCGGCTCTGGCTGTTGGCGATACTAACTGCAATTTACCTCGGCATCAAATCATGGAAAGTTCATAAGGGTGACGATCTTTTGGGCCAATCTGGAAATGGCAGATTATTCTATTCCGGTATTAATGCCCGACTTGAAAATCTTACTTCTGAAGGCATTCCAGATATTCACCGCGTGGGCCTGGCATGCCCCGAAAAAGAGAGCGAAAGCAGAACCAGAAACTCAGCGATTGGAAAGTTGCTTGACGCTTATGGTGCACTGAATGATACGAACATCACGCTGGCAGCTATTATATTAAAGCACTCTGACTGGGCAGGATTTATAGTTGATGGCGCTACAGAACTGCCAGTAACTGAGTTCAACCTTGCAGCAACATCTTTGGAAGTTCTCAACAAAGCATTGGCAGTGCATGCTCTCTATCAAAAAACTGGCGCACTACCCTCACAACTTCCCTGGGAAGAACAGCCAGTTTCAACAAATCAGCAGGAACTCATGCTTATAGCTGAACAACAGCAGCGGGTAACCAGCCTGAAGGAATACGGGCGGCTGCTAGAATATGCTCTTGATCGTGTACTTACTCCGGCAATGCGGCAGATAATATCTGAAATACCTGCTGAAGAAATAGCCACACTGGTTCTTGCCCACCAGGCTGGCAAGGTACTCGCCTATACTCCGGCAGGTGGCAGCTGGTTTAAAGAATCAAAATTCGAGCAACTCTCAGCACGGGCAGTACTCCACTCTGTAGCTGCTTACGGTCAGGAATACGACTACTATACGAGAACGAATTTACGACAGGCATTGATTTACGGATCGCGCAGCACAGTATTTGGGCCGGTTCGACTACCTGTTGATATCAGCGCGCGGGCACTTGCCATGCGACAATGGGTAGAGATCCTTATGGCCACGCCGGCCAATCTGGTCCCTACTGCTGATGAGGTAGAGCTCTTTGGCCTGGTTCGGGAAAGTTTTACTCTGTGGCAGGCCACATTTTTTGATAGGATAGTTGCCGGAGACCAAAAATTCAGTGGAGTTTTTGCGCCCCGAGGTGTAAATCTGGTGTTCTTTAGTCTTGCCGCAATTATTGAATCACTTGAAAGCTGTTTTGACAAACAGGCTCTGGACCGCCTGATGTATCTTATCGAGCTTGCGGGTAAGCGTCAGGCAGAGCTTATAAGAAACCTTGAAAAATCCGATGACGAAGCCCTTACTATCCCTATTTATGAACGAATTCCAGTACCAGTCAGTGAAAGTGAAATACAAAAACTTAGTAAGCACCATCAAATAGACCCTGATTCACTGCGACACTGGTCTGCATTACGTTATATTTTAAGTGCACACGGCTTTTTAGCACGCAGAGTAGGGGACCGTACCGTGCCGGAAAGCGGTGTAACTTTTGTAGTTTTTGAATCTAATCAAAGCACCACCGAAGCCGGTAAGTCCGAATTAATTGGTCGTGCAGCACAGGTTGTTTTTAGGGGCAATCCCTTTCAGGAGCATTTCGGCCCGCACTGGCGCGATAAGTTTACCGCAGTAAACTCTGCTGTGATCGCAGAAACTCCCGAAGAGTACCAGCGGGTGTTAAACGGCAGAACTGAACCAGGTCAAACAGAAAATGAGGCAGTTAACGGATAAGATTTAAGAGCAGATGGCCAGAGATTACAAAAATATTACAATTGATGAAATACAGCAGCAGGAACGAGCGCGTGCGCTCAAAAATGTTGCGCTTGCCAGCGGGGCCGGTCTGGCACTGGCTGCCAGCCCACTTATGAGCTCAGCAGATCCAACTCTTTTTCTGGGGTTAGGCGTTTTGCCGGCTTACGCTCTGGCACAGTATGCCCGGACACTCAGCAGGCAGATCTGGATTGAGAGAGAACGCCGTAAAGAATCGCGTTTAAGAGGTGGCAGGAAGGTACTGGGCATGCCGCCGCAACGGGATGCTTTTCAAAAGGAGCTTGAAAGGTGCAGGCAGGAAGGTAAAAAAATCATTGATCGCTACATGGTTGGTTTTTCACTGGAGACAGGTGAACCCCTCTGGATAGATGATAATGATCTCTGCAGCCATGCCTGCGTGTTTGCCAAGACAGGTGTAGGTAAAACTCTCTGGCTGGAATCATTGATGTTTCAGCAAATGGCCCGCGGCCGTGCCAGCGGCTGTACTTTTATTGATGCCAAGCGGGATTCCGGCACACTGGCACAGATCATTTTAATGGCGCTTATAACTGGCCGAATAGAAGATCTTATTGTTGTTGATCCGTTTGACCCGGTACACTCATACAATTTTGTCATGACCAATCAGCGCGCTGATGTAAAAGCCCGTAAAGTGCTAAGAGCCGGACTGCCACCAACATCTGATCAAAGCACTACCAAGCACTACGACAGGCTGGCGGCTGATTCCATTTACCGGCTGGTACGCGCAATGGAGCGCTTTGGACTATCGTGGTCAATAAAGGATATGGCAGTGGCCCTTTCAGCTTTCAATTTAGCATATCCGCAGTTAAGGGAGATGCTCAGCAGAATAGGCGCAAGACAGGCAATGGTTGAACTGGGGCATCTGGCAGCAAGCTATAGAAACCCGAAGGGCACTCTGGATACTACCAGAATAACTGACAACCTGCGGGGAATTGCATCTGAGCTGCATGCGATTTCCGGCAGTGAAATGGGAGGCGTTTTCTGTACCAGTTATACCGATCTGGTGCTTACAGATGCCATTTTGCGCGGCAAGATAATTTATTTTATGCTGCCGCGTCTTGAAGAAGCCGAGAGTGCTTCCCGCATGGTTAAGGTCTTTAGAGAAGATCTTGAAGTTGCTATAGGTGAAATCACTTCTTCCCGCGCTTTTAATCTTGAAGATCCCCATCTTGTAATAATAGATGAAGGCGCATCAACTTTTGGTCCGACCTGGGCAAATCTATTTGAACTTGCAAGAAAAGGGCGCTTTGCGCTGATTTTTGGAGCGCAATCCACGGGCGGATTAACCGATCAGTCAATGGGGCTAAGCGAACAGTTCTATGAACGTGTAATGGCCAACGTTAACCTTAAGGTGATTATGAGGGTAGGGGACAACCGTACTGCCGAGGATATGGCCGAGTGGATTGGTAAAGTTTCAACTCTTAAAAAATCAGTTGGGGCCGGAGTTACTACCAGTCTCTCTTCTAATGTGCTGCGCGGAACATTAGATGTTACCGGCAGAAAAACGGGTGGAGAATCACAAACTATAAGTGTACAGGAAAGCGAAGAATACCTGGTAAGTCCTGAAGAATTAAAACATGAAATGTCGGCAGAGAAGGGCCTGGCCTGGTTTGATCTCGGTGACGGGCGCATAGTTAAAGGACGTGCCTTCTGGTTTAATGCCGAGCTGCCGGATAGCTGGGAGGGCAGAGAATTTCTTACAAGACTTGAGCGCTATGAGGTTGACGAAATAGGCCTGGCCGACTGGGTTGATGAACAGATTCTGTATCGTGAGCAGGATGAAACTACTGATACCGCTAACGGCACAAAAAACAGCAGCGGGCCAAAAAAGATTGCTGCCACTGAAACTAAAAAACTGCCTGACTTACAGCAAAAAGCCGAAACAGCAGAGTCTTCTGCGGAAAAAAGCGGTCCATTTAAACTCAGTCCTATTCCGCGTGGAGCTGGAGGAAAACCACGCGGTTCAGTCACAGCTCTTCCGGCAGGGGGACATCAAAAGGCAAAGCAGCATGATACGGCCAAGTCTGCTCAAAAGGATGCTAACGATGAAGGCGGCAGTGAAAAATCAGCTAAAGAGTCCAAAAATCCGCCGCGCAGACGGCTTAAGTTCCGCTGAAAACCGGGCAAAAAAACAGGCCAGCGCCCAAAAGATCTATTATTGTGCAATTTCAATAGGTTATAAACGGGGCGCCACAAATTTTAATTTTGAAAGTATTTTCAAAATATAATAGTATACTTATCCTATACAGGCAGGATACTGCACAGACCGTGGTAAATCCTATGGCTGGCCGGTACTCCGTACAAACCTGCAATATTTAGGTGAGAAGGTTATGTATGTAGGTGGGATATCGTTTTCCATAAACAAGTCTTTCGGAAGCTTACAACTTGTTCCGCAAAAAGATGGCTTAAGATTTCATTACGTACCGATTGTAGACGGAATAGAACAGTTTGATAACCCGGGGTTTCTCGATCTGCTGGTGCCGCTCGATGCGGTTGGCGGAATCTGGGCTACCTGCCGTGCGTTTCTGTATGGAGTAGAGTCGCTTGATGAAAATATAATCATGCAGGGCGATGAATCAAAGGGGGAGTCAGATACTTTAATAAAACTTTACCGTGATAAACCACGTGGCCAGCATGGGAAACTTACCGGTGAAGAAGTTTGCTGGCTCAGGCTTGTAACCGGGCGTTCAGAAGAGGAGCGCCGCAGGATAAAGCTTGGTCCACGCGATCTCCTGTGCCTTGAGCTTGCCTGTAATACTGTAATGGTTTTGGCGGGAGAGGCCGGTACTCATCAGCCAGAATTATATAAGGCACAGAAGTAAAGTATCTGGCATTTGTTTTTCTGAATAACCAGCAAATCATGATGATTCTCTGTAACGATCTCGGTGAGTCGGGTATTGCTGCCGCAGCTAATATCCTCTCTTCCGGCGGAGCGGCGTTGGATGCGATAGAAGCCGGCATCAGGGTTACAGAAAAAGATCCTTCAGTGCGTTATGTTGGCCTGGGAGGAGATCCAAATATCTTAGGCGAAATGGAACTCGACGCCGCCATTATGGATGGAAGCACGGGTCAGGCCGCAGGCGTCGGTGCTCTTAAAGGGTTTTTGCATCCTATATCAGTGGCCAGAAAAATCATGACAGAATTGCCTCACGTTATGCTTGTTGGGGAAGGGGCAGCCCGCTTTGCCGGAGAAATAGGTGCTGAGCGAGCTGACCTTTTAACTGCTGAAGCAAAAAAGCGTTACAACCAGTGGATAAATTCGAGGCTGCCAGATCAATATCATCATTCAGTGGATACAGTGGAACTTAAAAGCTACGTCTGGCCCGAAAAAGAGTCCCGAGCAAGAAGAGACACCGTTGTTTATATAGCAATTGATAATAGTGGTAGCATTGCCGCCGGCACAAGCTCCTCCGGCTGGGGATACAAGTATCCGGGTCGGCTGGGAGATTCGCCAATAATTGGAGCCGGGCTTTACGCACAAAACGGCGCTGGAGCCTGTGTCTGTACCCATACCGGTGAAATGTCCATAAGAACAGCTGCGGCAGCAACAACTGTACGCTTTATGCAGCAGGGACTCTCCGTAAAGGAAGCCCTTCATAGAACCATGTTAGAGGTGGCTAAACTTAGTGGCGGCTACCGCGGTTCACTGGCTATCTATGCGGTTAATTGTAAACATGAAACCCACGCACTATTTTACGGAAACCGCGCTGCGATACCGAAATACTGCCTGTGGCAAAACAACACACAAGAATTTAACCTGGCTCCAGATTATTATTGTCATTAAGCGCCACCTTCATCCCGAAAGCACCTGTAAAGAAGAGAAGAGCGCTACAGCCCCGTCAAACCAGCGGTTATTTTGACCGATAAGTAACGTTATCGGTCAAAATAGCAATTAAAAAATTATGCTGTTTAAGGCGGTTGGTAAATCCCTAATAATTTTAGTCTCTAAGCCTTTTGCGCGCGTTCTTCATCAGTTCCTGATTATCACTGTAGCAGCGGTAAAAGCCCTCATAAAACATAAACTTCTCAGGCGCATCACGAATTAATATCTCTGGTCTGGCCAGATAATCAAAATGATGATTGGCTGCATCCTCCCAGACATCAACTCTTGTATAAAGATCATCATCAAAATGGTGGCGGCCATTTCCGGCATTATACGACATTAACAGGTTTATCCCTTTACTGAACGTAAACATAACCGTTTTGCCATCGATTTCATACGGCCAGTCCTGATACATTCTCCTGCCGTTAAGCTCAAAGACTCTTCCTTTTGGGTCAAGTAACCTGTAACTGTCCGCAGGATAAACCCGCCAGCCGGATATACGCATAAAGCCCTCAAGGTCAAAACGCCAGAATGACGGGCCAAGTACCCGTTCTGTTTTTCTGGAAATTAAAGTGCGATAACGCGAAGCTCTTGCATTAACTGATTTAAGGCCCATATCGTCAATGGTTTTCTTTAGCTGCTTCTCTATGAAGCTATTATCTGCACCTCTTACCGCAAGCGGACTGACAAAAATGATAAGCTGTCTGCTTTCAGTGTCTGACGCCAGAACCGGCGTATCATACTCTGCGGGCCGTACGGTAATCCCAGAGGTATAAACCTCAAGATTATCTTTAGGCAGAATCTTTAAAAGTGCAGCAATTTTTTTAACGGCATCTTCTGACCAGTACTTAAACTTGCCATTCTGCGGCTCGGGAGTTTCAAAATTTACACCATAGTCCCGCTCAAGCCTGAGAATTCTTTTAGCTGCCCGGGCTATCTCTCTAAGTTCTGCAGGGTCACTAACAGAATTTCTAGCTGCCCTTAATGCATCCAGGGTTGAACAGGCAGCTATAAAGCGATGCCTGCCATATTCTGTTTCGCGGTAAAGACCTTCACTGTCAGCCAGTTTTTTTGCATCTTCAGCACGCCTTTCAAGCTGCTTCAAAAACTTCGTCGTAGTAGCTTTGCTCCAGTGCTTCAGCACCCGTTTATTTGGAATGGTAATAGCCTGTAATGTTCTTCCAAGTACCCCCACGGCTGTAAGCTCTCGCAAACCATAATCGTTTCTGTCAATCAGAAAGTCCTCTCCCAGGCGGTCAATAACTTTGGCAAGCTCAAGCGGATTCCTGCTCTGCCGTAAAAGTACATTAAGAAGCCTGTTAGCTTTTTCAGGCTCATGAGTTGTCACAATATTCTTTGCTATATCGGCTATAACCTTATCACGCTCAGAAGCTACAACGACCCTTTCAGTATCACCAAGCTGCACACTGTGACCTAGTTCGTGTAAGAGTACCCCGGTAATGTGCTTTACGCCTGATTCTCTGACCTGATTTCTATCGTCCTTTAATGCATAATCAGCAACGTAAACTGCACCATCGTCATCATTACGCGCGCCCGAACAGGTCAGATCGTTATCGATTACACTAACCCGTTTAAGCTCACCAATACGGGGTGTTGTAATCAGTACACCCTCCGGAATTAGTTTCAGCGCATGCCTTACCTGATCCAACTCAGAAGCACTCCAGAACTTCTGATAACGGCCGTTGCCACCCTTTTCGCCTGTAAGGTTAATCCCATATTCAAATTCGACCGATAACATTCCATCCAGCAGTCTGGCCAGCTCATAGCGTGATTTACGGTCGCGTCTTACCCGTCTTTCAGTAGCCAAAAAGGTAAGATCTTTTCTGGCAATTTTTTTTAAGTGCCGCGCGTATTCAGTGTCCCGCAACTCCTTAAATTGATTAATTTTATCTATGCGTTCTTCAAGGGCAAAGCGCACATTATCAAAATAAGCAGATAAATGCTGTTGAGTTGCTCGACTGCCCGGCAGTACAGGAAAATATGCTTCCCGCATTGCTGCCCCAATCTTTGCCCGCGCAACAAATTCCTTAAATGTGGCTCCCAGTTTTGCAAGTCGTCTTGCTCCAATATCCTTTACAAGATCTTCAAGCTCTGCCTGATCTTTTACTGAAGAGAGAATCATTTTAAGAATGATGCTCTTGCGCTGCGGATTAATGCCGCGAAGCTGTGTTCTCCTGAATGTTTTGGCGAGTTCCTCGGTTGAGCTGAAATAAAGTACCTGGGGAAGCTGGGACTGCAAAAAGCCCTGATCCCCTTTTTCTTTTAAGATTAATGTAATAAGCCCGCGTGAAAAGGCAGCCCTCATGGGCTTTGATACGTGTTTTAGGGCAAGCAGCTGGTCAGTTAAATGTAAATCCGGATTTTTTAAAAAATCACGCTCTGATTTGGCGTTCTTTTCGGCCAGTTCATAAAGAAGTCCCTGATAAACAGCATGCGTGAGCGTATACTGTTCGCTGGAGGTAACCGGTAGAGAGAGTATTTCCTGAGTGCGCCTGCTGAATCCGCTGGCAGAAAACGTAACACCAAGAGATTTAAAGAGCAGCGCTTTTTCCTGATTATTTAACGCTTCGCCGTAATCAATCGATTTGAGGATTTTTCTAAGTTCTCTTCTGGTACGGCTATTAAGCGGCCTGTCCCTTTCTATACACTCTTTAAGCTCATCTGGAATAGCTCGCAGGGCTGCCCTGACCTGTTCCCATGGGGACTCCGGCAAATTGCCCGATAAGTTATCTGCACTTCCAACTGCCGGTCCGTGGCCCTCTTTACTGCTGGGATCATTACCTTCAAACATTAAACTACTAATGTGAACTGCCTAAAAATAACTGCATAAAAAACAGCGATTCTAATATACCGCTTCAGAGTAAAATAGCATAAAGATAAAACGGCATCTTAAATAAACTATTTTCTTAAGTAATATCAATTAGTTATCTGCTTAATTGCTTTTGAATAACAGCTGATAACAGTTTAAAATCAATACATAATTTTTTGTATGGTGGTCTGGTACAGCAGATGACGCGGCGCGGAAAAAATCAGGGCAAAAACCCGTCTCAATCTGAAATTGATTTTTCAATCAGTCTCTCAATGCCCGACCCTGGAGTTTCAGAACAGAGTGATCGTACGTCCCCCGACAGTAAGCGCTTTTTTAAATCAGATGAAAGTTCTGTTGCAGATCTACAGACACGCACTGTAACAGACATTCTTCCAGGTTATCCTCTTAAAGCTGATAACATTGAGTGCATACCTGAACAGGTCAAAGCAGTTTTAAGAGCAGAAAGCGGCAAAAATTTTCTCTTTGAAGCACCTACCGGAAGCGGCAAGTCGTACATCGCTGCCATGATAGCAGCCGGAAAGATCGCTGCCGGCAAACGCGTACTTTATCTGACCGCGACTGAAACTGCTCTTGGGCAGTTTGAAGGCGACCTGGAACGAACCCTTGCCGTGCCACGCCAACAATTCTTGGCTGTAAGCGGCAAAATACCGCCCACGGAAAGAGAGAAACTCTATAGTGAAGGCCTCCCTTCACTGCTTGCTGCACTACCAGGTACTATTCAAAATGATCTTGAAAAAGGCCGCATTAAACCATCAGATTTCAGTCTTATCATAATTGATGAAGTACATATGCTGCGAGGCGATCACGCCTTCTCAAAAGTGCTGGAGTACTTTAAAGATCACTCCCCCCAGATAATCGGCATGACTGCCACGGTGCCGGTCAAAGAAGAACGGCGTGCGTTTCTACTTGAAAGGCTCGGTGTACAAAGTGAAACAGCTCTTAATCTCCCGGTACGGCCTCTAATAGAAAAGGTAATTTACTGTGAGCCTTCCAAACGCCAGAGAGATGCCGGCGCTCTTTTAGAACGGGCAGCCGGAGATCTGTTCACTGAGCTTCTCAACATGTCCGTGATGCAGGAAATAATAACGAATGCTGAAGAATTAAAGTCAAAAAACGATAAAGCACGGCAATTTGTTGAGGCCTATAACAAAGTGACAGGCGCGCCTCCCTACGGGTTTAAAATGCCCTCAGCATCTGATTACAACACTATACACAACTATATTTGGAGCCTGTTTCAGGGCTTTTTTCCTAAAAGCGGGGTGAACACACCGGCCTATCGCAAACATCAAAATCCTTACGGCGGCCCCCTTTCTGTTTCAGCAGCGATCGGTGTTGTAAGACACCTGCACTCGTCTCTTTTGACAATTGGTCTTGAGCCAACACTAAATAAAATAACTGAAGATCTAATCAGGCTGTATACCCCTCAACGAGTACTTAAAAAACGGCCGGGCCGGTACATGCGACGAGCTTATCTTAACCCGCACACGCTTGAAGCTATAGATACCATTACTAAAGGCACACCCTTCCAAAGAATACTGCCGCAAGTCGATATGAATGTACCTGAAGAGCGTAGCCGCCTGCGCACCACTCTTCAAGTGGCCTTCTCAGAAGACGATCCTCAGTCTGCACGGGGCCAGAAGCTCCTAAAATTTGTCGGTGAACTAAAAAAATCTATTCCGGATATGATCAGAGAATTAAGGCAGAGTCCGGAACCCGACCACCCTGCCCTGCCGCTGGTAACTGAAGCCCTCCGCGATCATCTGAGAACACATCCGGGCAGTAAGGGTATAATCATCACCGAAGATACCTATCATGCCAAAACGTTGGCTGAGATTTTAACTGACGAGCTGAAGGATGTTGGCATCAAACCGGTCGTAGTTAAAAGTGAAAATAGTGCCAGGGCCAAGCGGGCAACACAAAAAAATATTGAAGCCTTTAAGAAGGGAGAGGTCAATTTAATTGTTGGCACATCTGCAATTGAACAATCCTTCCACGCTGCAGACACCGATTTTGTGGTTATCTGGAACCCCACATCGGTGTGGGAACGCTTTGCTCAGCAGCGTGGACGCGTGCGACAGCGCGGCCAAGCTGAAAGCGCTCTGGTACTTACTAAAATTACCCGTGGGACAGAAGACGAGATAAGAGACCGCGTGGCTCGCAGTAAAAACCGAAGGAAAGAACGTGAAAGGCAGATTCGCGCCGCCAAAGAATTACAGGGGGATCTCTTTGGAGATCTCGGATAAGAGAGCCAGGGCTTAAGATGGTCAATCATTCCCTACACAACAGCCAGAAGAGTGAAAGCGGCTCTATTGAGACATCCGATCTCAGCAGGGCAGCCAGAGCCCTTCCTCACTTTATACCAGAGTGGAAATACAGCTGGGTTAATAGTGTTGAGCAGCTTAAAACTCTGGCAGATATACTCAGCAATGTAAAAGTATTTTCGATCGATACAGAAACCGGTGGAAGAGCGCAGTATGGTGAGACACTAAGCACGCACCTTTCACTTATACAGATAGGATTTATAGATAAAAATGGACAAGGCCAAACATACCTGGTTGATGTACGCCAACTTGAAAGGCTTTTGTCAACAGCTGATGACCGGGCAAGCAATCCGTTACTTGCACTTAAAGCAGTGCTCGAAAACGGGAATATTAAAAAAGTTGCTCATAATAAGAGCTTTGAGATTGAGCAACTTGCCAAATACGGCATTAAACTTACCAACACCGATGACACCATGGATATGGCCAGAAGAGCAAGGCCTGACCTGGCTTCGGTTACGCTGGGGGCTTGTGTTACAGAAGTACTCGGCTTTTATCTTCCAAAAGAAGAGCAAACTACCGACTGGCTGGAGAGGCCGCTTACAAAGGAGCAAATTGACTATGCACGAGCTGATGCAGAAATCACCCTGATTTTATATAGCCGGCTTAAAGAGCTTTTACAAGAACAGCGGCCACCTGAAACTGACAGGCCTGAGAAGCTTCTTGCCTCCATCAGAGATGACTACATTCAGTCCAGAAGGCTTTTAAGAGAAAGCGGCATTACAGTTCAATATGCCCTCCAAAGCGCTAAAATACGTGCAATTGAAAATAAAATCAGAGAATTGCTCGAGCACGAGTTCGATCTCACTGGCTGTGATCCGTTAAAGATTAAAACATCCCTTGGAAAAGTTTTGCTTGCCACTCGTGCTGTAACAGCGCTGGATGTAGAAAAGCTTAAAAGGCAGCACCCTGAAGCTGCTGAACAGCTGCTTCGCTATGAGGTTAAACGCTCGGAACTTAGAAGGGAGCTGCGCGCACGGGTTTATCACGACCCCTCATACACTGAAGGCCAGATGTTTGCTGAGCTCGAGCAGATTCTGCCGGTTGTTGGCCGTGGCTCCATGCATATTAAGGAACTTACTCTTGATCTTGATGAATATTACGGGACTGAACACGACCGAATGGGTACTGTTTTATCACAGATTGACAATGAATTTCTGCAGAGGCAGGAAATTACACCTGCAGCTCTCAGCGTGCTTGCTGCGCACGCAAGAAAATATATACCTGAACTGCCACGTAATTCTTTGCCGGCAGCCGCCTTAGAGATTTTAGATAAATCTTTTGACTATATCAGCACAGGCATGTCAGATGAGCAAAAAAATTCGATAAGAAAGCACAATGCCGCGATAATTATTGAACTCAAACAAACGCTGGACAATATGGATAAAGAAGTTGATGCTGCAATACCTGCTGAGGCTACAGCAGCATTCGTTAAACTTAATGATATCGCCGGGCCACTTTTCCAGCAGCCGATTGATCTTGAAAAACCTGTAACTGAACTTCTTAAAGCTCTTATTAAAGAACGCGGAAAGCAGCTTGCACTTTTAAGAGAAGCAGGCATTGCTAATAGCTTTACAGTCTGCTGTGTAAGAGCAGCAAACACCCGTGGTAAATTAGAAGAAGTCATTGATCAGCGTGTTTCAAAGCGACGGGTCGCACCGTTACACCTTAAAACTGAGGCCGGAAATGTTACCCTGTCTGTCTCACGCATCAGGACATTGAAATATGAAAAGCTCAAAGAGCTTTATCCTGAACTGGCCGAAAAGCTGGCTTATCAGACCACTACCCAGCAGGAGCTTATCGAGTTTTGGACTAAAAAAGGAATAAGCAGAACCGCTCAGGAAAAACTGCTTAAAACTCTATGGACTGAACAGGGGCGATCACACCCCTCTGTTTCAATTTACCCGCGCTACAAACTGCTCTATACAGACTGAACCCTACTTTATATTCATATGCCGATAAGGTATGATCGCCTGCAATAAACGGGGAATTGGCTTTGGCTGCTAAACTAGTCCTTATAGATAATTATGATTCATTTACTTATAACCTCTACCAGCAACTGCTGGTGGCAGCAGAAAATACACCCTTAAGCGTAACTGTATATAGAAATGATAGCGTTGACGCTGCGACTGTTTTATCTTTGGGGTTCGATGGACTGGTAATTTCACCTGGCCCGGGCTGGCCGGATGATTCGGGAATATCAAAAGAACTAATCCGCCAGTGGCCGAAAGACAAACCCCTGCTGGGAGTATGTCTCGGCCATCAGACTCTGGCCGCCGTATGTGGCGCAAAAATCAGGCGCAGCATAAAGCCACTTCACGGAAAGACATCGAAGGTACAACTTAAAGACTCAACACTCTTTAAAAAATTGCCCGATAAGATTGAAGTCATGCGTTATCACTCCCTGGTTGTTTCCTCTGACTCATTGCCACAGGAACTAGAGGTGACAGCCACTGATGAAAACGGGGAGATCATGGCGCTTGAGCACAAGACCAGAAAAGCCTGGGGGATTCAGTTTCATCCGGAATCCTTTCTGACCCCTGCTGGAAACCAAATTATAAGGAATTTTTTAGAGGAGCTTCGAGAGTGAAAGTCCTGAAAGTTACCGAATCTATAGTTTCAGCAGATCTTATTCGAGCAGCTGAAAACTGTTCAAAGCTTCCAGGGTATTGCTGTCTTAATACACCAGATGCCCGCTACTTTTTTCTTGAACCGTTACAACTGATAGTAGCGGGGGCGAATAGTTGTAATATTATTGCGAATTCAGGCAGCGAACAAATTAACATAGATCCCATTACCGTCATTGATAAATATTTAAATCCAATCCTTACTTCTACCTCAAATGTTAAATTACTACCTTGTGCTGCGGGCTATTTTGCTTATGAACTTGCAGACTTCCTGCCCGCTGTTCCGTGGAGTGACACTAAAAGCCTGTCCTGTCCTGTTATTCATTTTGCGATCTATTCAAAAATACTTAAATACAAGCCGGGCACAGCTGTGGCCAGACTCTATACTGTTCGCTATGTAAAAGATCTTAAGCCCTTATGGCTTTTCCGGGATGTTACTGCTACAGATTACTACCGATCTTACCCGTCTAATTCGGACTTTAATATCAATAATCTTTACTGCCAGGCAAAGGCGGATCTCGATAGCTGCGCACTCCCGGATGCCGGCACGTATAAAACCAGAATAAAAAAAATTATCGAACTTATAGCTGACGGCCAGGTGTATCAGATAAACCTTACCCGCAGATATGAGCTCCCGTGTGAATTAGAGCCGTACAATTTTTATCTGATCATGGAACAGATGGCAGCTGCAGAGTATCGCGGGTATTTAAACTGCACATCAATGGACGGAAATCCTTTTTCAATAGTAAGCGCTTCTCCGGAGCGATTTTTCTCACTTAGGAACAATGCACTTATTTCCTCCCCAATCAAAGGCAGTGCTCCACGTTCGAGTTCACCTGAACAGGATCATCTCCTGCGAGAGAGTCTTTTAAGCAGCGAAAAAGACAGGGCTGAACTTGCCATGATTGTTGATCTTATAAGAAATGATCTGGGAAGAATCGCTGTAACCGGTTCAGTCAGGGTAAATGGACACGCGTTACTGAAGAAGCTACCTCACATTTACCACCTTTATTCAGACGTAAGCTGCAGGCTGCCTGAATCTGTAACGCTTACCGATATCATTAATGCCCTATTCCCGTGCGGTTCTATTACCGGTGCTCCTAAAATAGCAGCCATGCAATATATTCGCGAGCTTGAGTGCTGTCCGCGCGAAGTTTATACCGGAGCAATCGGCTGTATCGGGCCGGGGAACTTTGCTGATTTTAATGTTGCTATTCGTACCGGCATAATTAAAAATCAGAAGCTCAGCTTTAATACCGGTGGCGGTATTGTCTTTGACTCCAAACCGGAGCTTGAGCATCAGGAAAGCATAACAAAGGCGCTCGATATTTTTGCTGCATGGTTGACAAGTGCAGCTAACCAGTTGGAATCACATGTTGCATTCTAATCAAAATAGTGTTTTCCATATGGTAGTAAATCCTGTTAAGCTTATTAAAAATCAGATATTAACCGCCGGCTACTAATGTTGGCCGCGAATTTTGCAACCTAGAGTAAGTTACTATGCGTATTGCACTGATTCAGTTCGACATAGCCTGGAACAATCCTGAAAAAAACATTGAAACCTGTACAAAGATAGTAAACCGTGCAGTTGAAGGCGGTGCGCGACTGGTTATACTTCCGGAAATGTTTACAACCGGCTGTTCCAACCCGACTGGAGAGGCTGCTCTGCACGCTTTCAAAACCGGCGACAGCTTTCTTAAAGAAGCTTCTCAGGAACACGGTGTATTTATCTGCGGCTCAATCCCTGTACTTGAATCAGCCTCGGATAAACCGTCAAATTCCATCCGACTCTACTCACCGGAAGGCTTAGCAGGCGAATATGCTAAGATACATCTCTTCAGCATGGATGGCGAAGACCGGGAGTACTTAAGCGGCACCTCTACCTTGACCCGTAAAATTGAGGATTTCAGTGCCTCCTTTTTTATTTGCTACGATCTGCGCTTCCCTCAAATATTCTCCAAAGTCGCCAGAGAAACGGACATATATGTTATTCCGGCCAACTGGCCTGCCAACCGTGAATACCACTGGCGCAGCCTGTTAGTAGCTCGTGCAATTGAAAACCAGGCCTTTGTAGTGGCAGTTAACCGGGTTGGTTCAGGTGGCGGCAAACGCTACCCCGGCTCATCAATGATAATATCTCCGATGGGAGAAGTACTAAGACGCGGCAGCGACAAAGAAGAGCTGTTACTTTGTGACCTCGATGTTGAAGACGTTCGCAAGGTAAGAGCTGCATTACCCTTTCTTGAAGACCGCCGGGAAGAGTTGTATTAAGTGCATTACTAGACCCGACTATCATTGCGATTACACTTATCCATTACATTAAGCAAACTCCTGGATCGCTGCACTTGCCTTCCGCCTCATAATTTATAACCTTCCGGATCTGTGATCTCAGGATAACTGTCCTTGAGAGCCATGGCTGACAACAGTGTTCACACGGTTCCCCTTTGCGCATTACAGGGAGGCATCACAATTCAGTGGCTGAACGCGCATTGTTTTAGCTAATAAGGGGAAAAGCCTTTTGTGATTCAAACTACGCTGGTGAAAATAATAATTAGTGGTATTTGCGAAATCATATATCACGCAAATAGACCGGCGGCAGCTGAGCTGAAGCGATGCAGTGCCCGATTTCAGTCGGGCGCAAAAACAATGTGCAGCCAGCAGGCTGGCTGCATTCATCAGCTTGCCTTTCTTCTCTCGATTTTGAACCTTAAGCGTAGTTTCATCCGCCCGAATATACGGTTTTGCAAGAATAGCTTTAAGGATAGCAGACGCTACAGGCTCAAGCATAGCTGCTACATGACCTAACCCGCATTTTTCACGAGAAATTTTAGTGGACCCAGGTTGTCCGCCTAATTTATTGGGAAAAAGATTGATATTGCCAGGTCACAGTTTTACTACCGATCGTAGTCCTACTGCGAGGCGCACTTTTGGCCGATCTTGAATGACTAAGCGTTCACAGGTGTAAAAGATAGCTGTCTGAACTTAATTAGGGAGCGCGACAATAAGTACTAATTCTACTTATTTCTTGTCATCCCCTGATCGGGGATGGCAGTTTTTGTGAACGCTTAATTTTGTCACCCCGGATTTGCTCCGCAAATCCACCCCTGAGGGGTTGGTAGACAGCTTAATTGGTTAACTAGCATTGTGGTTGAGCGTTGAATTGTGCTCGCCATACTCCAGTATTCCTGCGCTTTTTTAATTCAACCTCGGCTAAAAATTGCGCCTCTCGTGACGGATTCTCATGAAAAAAGCGGGCTAACCACTCGCACATACGCTGACGAAGTGTCTTAATCCCGTGGCGGGAAAATATCTGCTCCTGCCGTTAAACAGTATATGATCTTATAATTTGTTGACTCTGTCCCAGTACAGGATCTTTACGCGGTCACTACGACGACTTAAAAATACACAGATGCCACTTCGAGGCGGGTTGCACCCCATGCATTCCTGCATCATGCTGGCAAGCCGGTCAAAGCCACGCGGCATATCCGTTGCTGCTTTGTACAGAAATGCCTGCGTACCTGGCTTAAGCCTTAGCACAGAGCTTCCACTATGAGCTTAAGTTCCCTGCTGTCAAATCCGGCGGCTGGTACGTGCAGTGTAGCTGAACCAATCTGAATGGTAAGCTCCGGGCCAGTTCGAAGTTCTACAAAGCCAGGCTTTGATTCTAAAAGACCCGGATACCATGGGCCGGAAAGGACGGTTACATCTCAGGCGGGTATCTGTTCCAAAAGCCTGGCTGCATGTAACCTTGCCCGAGCTCTCAAAAGGTTTTGCTGTGGGTATTTAATCTTAAAATAGACATCTCCCTTTAAATAGTCAGTTAAAAATCTAACTGATTCATTTAAGGCAAAAAGAGCAGGAGCTTTTCTGAATAGAGCCTTTTCTTCAGAAGTTAGAAACTCCTTGAGTACAGGCATAAAACCTTCATTGATCGATTCAAATATATCTGCTCTGAATTGTATTTTTGAGAGGTCTTCCTCATCCTCTCTCCCACTTATGCATGTAAATGTAATCAGGTTTCCGTAATCATACACGATGCTGCCCGGCATACAGGTGTCATAATCAACAACCGAAACTGCACGACCACTTAAATCAAAGAGCACATTATTAAATTTTAAATCGTTATGAGTGACCCTGTATGGGATCTCCCCCCTTTCCAGCGCATCATGAATAACTGCTGCATCTTTGCGCAGCTCCAAAACCGCTTCGATTAACCCGCTGCACTCAGCCACACGCCCAAAGAGATCTTTCCCAACTGCATCTTCGAGAGCAGTGTAGCGCGCCGGTAAATTATGAAAGTCCAAAATTACTGCCTGCATCTCGGAAGGATTAAGACTGAAAAGAGCTGCCTCAAATACGGCACAAATCTTTCCAGCCTCCCTTGCCTGTTTTATATTAGTACAAATATCGAAAGATTCAGTTGCGGGAACAGCACTGTACATGCGCCAGTAATTACCGGTTGAATCCTGCTGATACAGCTCTCCGTCTGGGGCCGGCACAATTTCGGGAACTATTAAACCATAGTTTAATGCTACCGGGCTGCTACGGACGGCTTGAAGGGCCTTACTTATATTGTTCATCAGCAGATTAACATCACCAAATATGCCATGATTAATTTTTTGCAGAATGAATTGTGTCTGGAAGCCGGCGACAGTTACTATATAAGTGTCGTGTATATGCCCACGATCCAGCCTGCTAACTTGTACAGCATTTAATGTCTTAAGGAATGCGGCTGTGATCTGATTTAATTCTTTTTCATCCATAAGCTACTGAAAAACAATCATAATTTGCACAACCACCCTGTAAAAGCCAGTATTTCCCCACCATAAAAATAGTTACCAGTAAATTCAAGCAATTATTTTTTACCCTCTGGTCATTGTCATTTACATTGGTAATACTCAAGGCGTTATCAAAGGATTTGTCTGTATGGAAAAGTACCTGGTTCTTACAACAACAACCGAACGCTCATTGGCAAACCGGGCATGTACAACTCTGGAGCAGGCAGGTATTCCTGTCCTGGTTGAACATGTCGAGATTAGTGAGAGCGGCCTGCGTGCAACCGGCTATCGCGTGCTGGTTCCTGCACAGTTTACTCAAACTGCCATGCGTCTGGTTAAAGTTGACAGTACGCGTAAAGTCGCTGGCATACAGTAGCTTGCTCTCTAACACTTTTTAACAATCTGCACCCCCGCAGGCGGGTGGCGCGGTGCTTTTGGCCGGGATAAGATCGCGGCACAAGATCCTCAAGATCTTAGTGTAGTTCAGAAACAGATGAACGTCTGCTCTTTTCGTCCTGAATATCATACAACCAGATATTCTTCCGTACTGCAGTTAAAGCCCTTCTGTAATTACTCTCTTTAGAGTTAATTTTAACAGCGAGACGACTGGCGCAGGTGTCAGCCTGCAGGACATCATTAATTTTCTGGCTGTCAAAATCGCTTACCTGTAGTAACGGTACATTATCAAGAAAGATCCTGGCAGTTAATGTTATACGCAAATGCAACTCAATATTCTCGGGATACGACTCACCGCACGTAAAAAAGTACCTGAACCCGGGCAGTTCATCCTGCAAAAGCCGCAATTTGTGAAGATGCACGAAACGCTCTTCCCAACTGTCATTTTGACTTATCCGCAAACAACAACACGAGCCTGCGCCGTACCTGTGCACCCAGCGCACAACACGCAGCCATTCTTCAGCACTAAAACTTGTATGCCCCGCTTCTCTCATGCGCGTGGTAATTAACAGCTCACCGCCTTCAGCAGATACCGCATCTAAACCTGCAGTCACCAGACGGGCAATTGCTTCCTGGGTGCTGATTCTATTTCGTCTTGCAAGCAGTATCAGCTGCCCGACCGAAAAAGCTTCAATAAACAACCCGTAGCGTTCCTTAATTTTATGGAAAAGGGTTTCGTAATGTTCAATTTTGTTTAAACGTGAATTCTGAGGGTCAAATCTTAAGCTTTTAATGCCACTCTCAACCATTCTTTGCAAACGACTTTCCAAAATATTCTTGTCACGCAAGTGTTCTTCTTGATGCAGCACCTGTACCGCAAATGAAGGCTTTATCACAACTTTTGAACGCAGCTGCTCGGCCACCATTGACAAATCAGCAATTGAAGCCTTGCGTGCCAACCGTACAGCAGAGGAAATATCAAGCCGTTTACCGTCTAATACATTCTGTAAGATCTGCCAGACGGGCATAGCAGCGACTGAGCTGCCCGCTTCTTTTTTAAATAGCGAGTAAACAGCAGGCCTGTACCGGCACGCTGGCAACAAATTACAATCCGCTGACATATCCAGAAAATTCTGCAAGCCCTCTATTATTCTTGAATTTAAATAATAAGCAAAGGCCTGTCTCACTGTGTTAACGTATTTTTCAGATTCCTTCAGTTTTACATCATCTCCAACCGTAACCGGCCTTGCCAGCGACAATCGTGCTGTAGCAGATTGCTGCAGCGCCCGGTTTAAGATCTGATGCTGCTTAACAGTAAGCGCTCCCGGCCGCATTGCCCAAACAAGTGCAACAAACGGCAATCCTGTTACCCGATACCACTCTCTGACGAGATCAGTACAGCGCATACCTTCACAAGTGGGAATAACTGGCGATTCGTCCAGAACAAGTAATGCTTCGTTCCTTGCCAGCATATCGCCAGTTACATAATCCGGAGTTCTAACCAGCATCGGCGAAAAACTCCAAAAGCGCTTAAGCAATAACCGCAGAAGCAACGCTGACGAGCTCGATCCCTGATAGAGATAAATACGTGATATACCTTCCAGTGGCACACGGTGGTAAAGCTTAATAGTGCCATGGCCTGTACGGGAGGCCAGTCCATAATTAAGGCCTACATACCCTCCATGCGCAGCTAACTCTGCTACCGGGATTAAGGCAAGGTCTACTTCTCCTTCATGCAATTTACGCGCACTGGCAGTTGCGCTGTTTTCCTGATACTCAACAAAATCCAGGCCGGCCAGGTGACGGTACGGCATTGTTATAATATAATTTGTATTAGAGACCTTTATTCTTTTCATTTAATCAGCTTCACTGTACCCTGCTACAACGGCTGCGGCTGCCCGACTTTTTGCTGAGAACTTCCCTCAATCTCTCTATCCTGTCTATTCCAAGCGCATCTGCCGTAAAATCATCCACAGCGCCATAACCAAAATCATTGGCACCAAACCGCTTTGCCATCCGCATACCTTCCAGCGAAAGCGCCACAGAGGTAGCGCGTATAAAGCGAATTTTATCAAGAACTATAGCACCTATGGCTGCAACTCTAAGCACCCGAAGTTCAGCTGCTGCACTGCCCCTCTCAAGCAAACTGGGAATCCATAGATCAAGAGTCCGATCGCGATCCATTACCTCCCGTAAATGCTTTAGAACATCAACAATTTCCTGATCGGAACTTATTAAATCAAGATTAGTTCTGACAGCATAAGTGAGCCCCACTTCTTTTAACAAATGAAGCCGCTCAGTTGCCGCCGTACCAAGTACCCCACTTAAACCTGCTTCCTTCAACTGAATTAATCTGCTGACCACAAGATCATCTGGCAGCGAGCCAGACCCACCCGCACGAGTCCCCATAATTTCTCCAACTGACGAGCCCAGAATTTTAACAGGCCCGAAGCGCTGCCTGATTTCACTAAAAAGCCGGGTAATTGATGTTTTAAGTCTCTCAAAGGGAATCTGATCAACAAGCACAGCAGGCCTGCTACTTGCACACTCTGCAATACGCTTAAATGATCGCTCTATCAATTCTAACTCACTACACTCCCATAACCACGAGCTTAACGGCAATACCAGAATTGGTTGCGGCAATCGCAACTCCCGTAATCGTCCCGGGCATAGCTCAATTAATTTCAATAAAAGCCCTGTGGAAGCTTTTTCAACCAGAAATTTCATTTCATCCGTTGTCAGGCGCTCGCCCGACAATACTTTGTGACCAATATCAAGGGCGTGATACTCTTTCAGGCAGCGTTCGATAAACGGATTTAGTTTTCCTTCTATTAAAGAGGTCTCAAATTTATTTAGATCTACTTTTTTCCCGGCGATAATGCCAAATTTTGCTATATTACCCACTCTTAGGTTTACACCTTAAAATTAACTATATTGAAGACCAGGACAGGACGGCTGGCCCCTTTCCCCCAAACGGCATTAGATAGTTATTACTAACTCTGCCGACCAGCCATAAACGCACACAGGTTACGTCACTCTTAGGGAGTACTTACCCACAGCTGCTCAAAACCCGCTACTAGAGAATATCAATTTTCAGCAGGCTGTGCAATCATACAGGGGGCTTACAGATGTGTTCCTACTGCCAGATAACACGCCGATAATACGCATTAATTCGGGCCTGTAATGTAATACAAGTATCCTATGCCGCCGCTTAAGGATCGAAAGCCTCCCGGTTTAAAACCACAAGCTTCAAAAATACTTAAAAGAGCATTTCCACAGGGAAATGTTTCTGATGTCTGAGGAAGATAAGAATAGGCTTCACGGTTCCCTGTTAACAGATAGCCTATTAATGGAATGCAGTATTTTGAGTACAACCTAAAAATATACCGCCAGGGCTTAAACTGAGGTTGACCGAATTCAAGTACCAGTAACTGTCCGGCAGGTTTTAGCACCCGTCTGATTTCCATCAGACCATTGTGAAGATTTTCAAAATTACGAATACCAAAGGCCACTGTAATCAGGTCAAAACTATTATCTTTAAATGGCAATCGGAGCGCATCTCCCTGTAATAACGCAGCATGAGATGCGTTCCTACTTATACACTTTTTAACGCCAAGTTTTAACATCGGGAAACAAAAATCTACAGCAACAACCCGCTTAAAGTGAGATGCCAGTGGTGGAACCAGATCAGCAGTGCCAGTACAAAGATCCAGTGCACACCCTGCACTATTACTTCTAACCATTTGTAATAAAGCCCGCCGCCATAAAAAATGGGCACCGCCGCTTAAAACGGTATTGGCCAAGTCATAGTGTCCGGCGATAGAGGCAAACATGCTGCGGACCTTGCTTGATTCTTTAATATTATCAGTCCCTAAGACTTTTACTGAAGATCTGCTGCCCATAATAGCGATCTAACATTATTATGCTTTAATGCCAACGACACTATGAAATATTATTTACAGATTAGCAGCGCAGGCCGACAATAAACCAAAGCAAGAATCAAAATTATAGCCTTAGTGTTTTAATAACTTATGATTGCTGCGCTGACTGAAAAATTATGCTTTGCCTTTCCTCTGGTTGCTGCAATTTTCTTTCTGCGCATCCCTCTTGAGCCTGAACTGCTTCAAAAATACCTGGAGCGACTTTTAATTTTAATTTTAGTTTATCTAATCTGGCTGCTCACATTACCAGCAATTGTTAAGGTTGCTAATCTTAAAAAATATAAAGTTGGAAAAATTTACCGGATATCAGGATGGCTTATAACGCTTGCTCTAATCATACTGTCAGTTTTTCTCCTGCAGGTAGTTTACAATCACTTTAACTTCAGAACATTCCTGGTCGTTGCGAATGCTATGGCCTGCGAAGCGCTTACAGTTGCTCTTAAGTTGAGAAATTACAGGCTCCCTGCCCTTCTAACGAGATTTGCTGCATCCTCTTCTTGGGGCATAGCTGGTTTCGCCGTTTTTCAAAATACTCTCTACTGGCAAACCGTGGTGTTATCCGCCGGAATAGCGCTGGTACTTACCACAACAGATATTGCTGAGTCCGTTCCCATACCGGCAAAAAGTGACGTTAAGCGCTCCCGTAAAAGGCAAAAAAGAAATAAGTCGGCAAAATCCATAAAAAAAAAAAAAAACCTTGCAACTTATTTGTCACACCCTCTGCCTGTAGAGAAACTCTATCCGGCTTTTCTTTTTGGTGGACCAGCCCTATTGGTTGTTCTTTACCTTTTAAAGGAGCTTCCGGAACGCTACGGTTTTATACTGATAGCGCCGTCAACCATGATTCCATGGCTTACGGTGTTGCACGAACAGAAAGAGCTAAACGAAACTGCCAGAAAGAGCTTTATTTATCAGAATCGCCTGGCCGTGCTGCTGTTTGTTGTTATTATTGTGGTTTTTGGTATATTTTAAATGACTATTTACTTAGACTTTAAAGGTATACAATCGTGCATGCAGCTAAATTACTATCAATAGCTACAATCTTACTGCTCATACCAATACACAGCATAGTTGCTGCACCTGGTACATCATCCGGCAGTCCTCGTTCAGTAGAACTGAACGAACGCGGAGTAAAACTCGCCACTATGGGAAAACTTGCTGAAGCAGAGAAGTATTTCCGACAGGCACTAGCTGTTGACCACGGCAATATTACAGCCGCTTTTAACCTGGCCGGTATATATTTAAGAATGAGTAAAGCTGGTGCTGCTATAAAACTACTTAAGGAATATACAGTCAGTTATAAAGAAGATGCCGGCCTCTTCGCCAGGCTGGGAGATGCCTATTTTGCTACCAAGGACTTAAAACACGCCAGAGAAAGCTATGAAAACGCTTTAAAACTTGATCCTAACTATAAAGGCGTACATTCAAAGCTTGCAACAATAATGCTTATGAACAATGATTTGGCCTCTGCTGAAAAGCTGCTGTTGCGAGCAGCTGAACTGGATCCATCCGATGAACAGGTTCTGGCAAATCTTGCAAGTGTTTTTCTGGCAACCGGCAAGGCTGAAAAAGCTATTAGTACAGCTAAAAGGGCACTACAAATACAGCCCTCAAGCGATCTCTATATAACTCTGGGAAGCGCATACGAGCTGTTAAATGACCCTGCAAATGCCCTGATTGCTTTCAAACGCGCTCGTGACTTGGGATCAAAAGATAAGCACCTGCTGTCAAAAATTTCAGCACTCGAAAAAATTAATTCTAAGGGATAATTGATGAATAAAAACGACGATCTCCTATCCAAGATAGTTTCCCTTGCAAAGCGTCGTGGTTTTATATTTCAGAGCAGTGAAATTTACGGTGGTTTGAAAAGCGCCTATGATTATGGGCCATTAGGCGTTGAACTCAAGCGGAATATCGCCAATCAGTGGTGGCGTACAATGGTGCTTGAGCGTGAAGATGTGGTCGGGTTAGATGCTGCAATTATGATGCATCCTAAGGTGTGGGAAACTAGCGGCCATGTATCAGGATTCTCGGATCCTTTAGTAGATTGCCTTAACTGCAAAGAGCGCTTCAGGGCTGATAAGGCTCCACAACTACCAGTTGGAACAGCCGTAACCTACCGGCAGGGTGGAAAGCCAAACGGGAAAGAGATAAGTTCAGTCGTCGGGGAACGTGGTTATGTCTGTCCCAACTGCAATTCAACTGAATTATCTGACGAACGTCAATTTAATTTGATGTTCAGAACTTCAATTGGCCCAATTGATCCGGTTGATAGTTTTATTAATGAAATTGCTGAAAAAAAGCTCTCGCGCCAGGAATTACGCGAAAAATACGAAGAACTTCTCTCTAAGTCAGTTATCTACCTGCGCCCGGAAACTGCGCAGGGCATATTTATGCAGTATCTTAATGTCCAGCAGTCTCTTTCAATGAAAATTCCTTTTGGCATAGCTCAACAGGGCAAGGCATTTCGTAATGAAATTACTACTGAACGATTTATCTTCAGAACCTGCGAGTTTGAGCAGATGGAAATGGAATATTTTGTTGAGCCCGGCACACAGCGACAGTGGCTGGAATACTGGACCTCGGAGCGCATTAAGTGGTGGCAAAGCTTTGCTAACAACAGGGACAATTTCCGATTACGCGAGCATACCCCCGATGAACTGGCACACTATGCGGATTGCTGTTTTGACATAGAATACCGTTACCCCTGGGGCTGGGATGAACTTGAGGGGGTAGCTTCCAGGACAGACTACGATCTCTCTAAACATGCTGCAGCAAGCGGAGTCAAACTCTCGTATTTTGATCAAACCAGGACAAATCCAGACACAGGCAAACCAGGTTGGCGTTATACACCCTACGTCATTGAACCGGCTTCGGGTCTTACTCGTGCAGTACTGATGTATTTACTTGATGCTTACTCTGAAGAGAGCGGAATAGACGCACAAGGAAGAGAAAAAACGCGCACACTACTAAAACTCCATCCGCTGCTAGCGCCAATCAAAGTGGCCGTACTCCCACTTGTCAAAAAAGATGGATTGCCGGATATTGCCAGGAAAATCGTAGAAAAATTCTTTAAAGCAGGTATCAATGCCTCTTATGATGAACAACACTCTATTGGGAAGCGCTATTCACGACACGATGAAGTAGGCACGCCGTTTTGTCTTACAGTTGATCACCAAACCAGCACAGATGATACTGTAACCATTAGGGATCGCGACACTACCAGGCAGGAGCGCATCCCGATCGATAAAGCTCTTGAAGTAGTTAAGGCAAAATTATAGCTTCATCTGCGTACTAGCATAATAAACCACTGATGAAAGACACACGGAAACAAGATCGTTTAACAGCAATAGCTGTTTTTGTCATTAGCCTAATAGTTACAAGCTATGCATACGCAACCTTAATACGTGAGCAGAGAGCTATCAGCAGCTTGGTGCATAAATTGCAGCCAGGACACAGCAGTTACATAATTAGCTCTGCCGAAAAGTGCGCTGGAAATTTTTCGCTAGACTTTACTCCAGCAAGAGAAAAGTCTGTTCTAAAAGTCAAAGGATCCCTAAATGTAAAGCTTACTGAGAAAACGCTGCTGCTCCCCTTTTCGTTTGAAGCTGTATTCAACGCACTTGGCCAACTAGGTGGCAGTATATTGCGTGTTTCAATCGCAAATATTGAAATTCGAGCCGGAACTTCTGAAATTAATCCGATCAAATTCAGCCTGAGTGTTAGTAGCGACAGGGCAAACATCCGCAAAGAAGTTGTTGCCCCCGGGCCAATTGAGCTGGCATCAGAAGGGCCCGGGTCTTACAGCATTAGATACAGCCAATTAAAACTTCCTGCTTATATGCTTGAGCAGGTTGAGCGTCAACCCTTAATCAAGAGCCTTAAGATAAAAGTATACAGAAGTAACAAAAATCACCTTGACTGCAATAAGTATACCGGAGCAATAGATATATCCTGGTTGAATAACAGTTATAACCAGCTATCAAATCTTGGTTTGCATAAAGTAATTCAATTAATGCTAAACAATTCGAAGTGAGCAAACTTTTAATTTTAAGACCGAAGATTCTTTCAATTCGCAATCAGTTGCGTTTAAACCGCAGCAGCTTATCTACCACTATTCGTGATGCTGTTATTCTATTGTTTGCCTTAACGGTTGTGCTCGCAATTTTTCGGGGCACACTTGCAGCACTCGCTAAACTTGAAAGCTTTAAGCAACTGGCATACCTTCCGCCATCCCAGCCAATAGCTTTGGTTCTTATGCTGTTGTTTTTCAGTCTGGTTATTACCGGTTTTGCAACTGCACTTGGCACTCTCTTTTTGGCTAAGGATCTTGAGCTACTACACTCCTCACCTATAAGTATGCGTAATTTTTTTATCGGCAAGCTTATTTACATTACGCTGCAATCTTCGTGGATGCCATTAATATTCCTGCTGCCTTTTTTAGCTGCTTTTGGTTGGGCATATAATGTCTCTTTCCTCTTCTATATCACTGCAGTAGCGTTACTTGTTCCGTTCTTTTTGATTGCATCTTCTCTGGGGATAATTATCGCCATAGCTTTAACTGCCACAGTACCTGCTAATCGAACCAGATCATTATTATGGCTTGTCATTGTTTTGGGACTTTATGGGCTGTATTATGTGGTTGAACTGGTTTCGAGTGCAGGAGGAGGGGGAACAGGAGTCATTGACGTTATTCGAAGCATCGCGGTTCTCTCTGCTCCACAGGCCATATGGCTTCCTTCAAACTGGGTAGCAGCTATAATTGGAGCTATACTTGAACCGCGCCTGGCAGACGATAGTGCCATACGACTCACGGCACTTATAAGCACCACCTTTCTCTTGTGTAGCCTGGCTTATCTGTTGTTTGATGGGCTATATTTAAAAGCCTGTTCATTAACACGAAACACTCTTGGAAAAAACGCTTCCTCTGGAACCACACTTCTTGTGCTTCCTGCAAAACTCTTCTCATTAAAATCACGGGCTTTTTCCGCTATCTTTTTAAAGGATTACCGCAATATAATGCGCGACCTGGCTCAGTCTTCTCAGCTTTTAATCTTAATTGGAATCTGTCTAATCTATGTCTATAATCTTCGCATTTTTCACACAGTAGAGAGTTTGCCTGAAGGTATTCGTGAAACCTGGCAGGAGTTCCTTGGTATAGCCAATATAGGGATCGGGGCTTTTATTGCAACGGCGATGTGCACTCGCTTTGTATTTCCCTCCATTTCTCTGGAAGGACGTTCAATTTGGATACTACAAACTGCTCCAATCAAAACAACTGACATCTTATGGGCTAAATTTTACAACTGGATTTTTTCAGTGTCTCTGGTAGCAGTAATAATTTTTAGCTGTGGAGCTCTCATAACCGGTCTTTCGCTGGAAATTGCAACATTGCATACAGCAACTGCTGTAATTATATGCTACGGCCTTGTTGGCCTGGCCGTAGGATATGGTGCCTACTTCGCTAATTTCAACTGGGAGCACCCTTCAGAGCTAGCCGCGAGTTTTGGCAGTTTGTGTTATATGCTGTCAGCCATTATTTTAATTTTGCTCAGCATACTTCCGGGAGCTTTTGCCATTTATCTTGCAGGACGTCTACCCGCAGCGCTGGGACTCACCAGGATTACCTGGTTAGCCGGGATTAGCTGCGGACTTTTTTTGCTGTTCATGATTAACAGAATGGTGGCACGCACAGCCTTAACGACTGGCGCCAGAAAGCTGAACGAACGTCAAACTTAAATGTTATTTCAGGCACAAGAGATACTTTTTATTTCAGCACTACCCCCGATAGCTCCGCCAGATAATACAGCCCTGCCCGTCCCCTGACAGTATCGCTCAAATGCGCCAGGCCACGCAGAGCTTTCTTAAAATCCTCAAGCGGCTCTTTCCTATAGCGCAGTTCAGGATATTCATTCTCTTTTAATGGTTTACCAAGCTCATCAAAGACAGCGCGGGCAGCAGTACGTACACCACCGAAACCATCGACTAATCCAAGCTTTTTAGCATCACTACCAACTATTACACGTCCGTCGGCAAACTCTTTTACTTTCTCAAGTGGCAACCCGCGTCCTTTCACGACAGCATCTACGAACTGGGCATGAACTTTCTTCACTGTACTTTCGAGAAAGGCTTTCTCTTCAGGCTTCATCCCTCTGAAAGGATTGCCAACATCCTTCATTTTACCGCTTTTTACGGTGACCATCTTAAACCCGTACTTATCTGCAATAGCGCTAAAATTAGGCACCTGCAAGATAACACCTATTGAACCTGTCAGTGTTCCCGGCTGACAGAAAATTTTAGAAGCACCAAGCGCAGAGTAAAAACCTCCGGATGCCGCCACACTTCCCATGGAGGCTATTACCGGTTTGATCTTTTTAATTTTTCTTACAGCATCGTAAATATCCTGGGAGGGACCAACAGCACCTCCTGGGGAATTAATCCTAAGCACTATCCCTTTAACTTCCTTATCTCTTGCTTGTTTATAAAGTTCATTTACAACATCTTTGGACGACTCAATTTCGCCTTCCAGCTCAACCACAGCGACTACATTTTTCCCGCTACCAACCAGGTTCTTACCTTCGATAAGCGATTCCATTGCCACCAGTACAACTGCAGCAAAGACTGGAACCACCAGAAACACAACCAGTAATACCGTCAAGAACTTCGCGAGCCAGATAAAATATTCTTTCATCGTTCTAGGTCTCTAACTAAACAGTTGTTGTTCTATTAAGCCACACAAGATATGTCCAATCATTATATGACTCTCCTGAATACGTGCTGTATTATCCGAAGGTACAACAATACTGAGATCGGCAATATCCTTTAAACGACCACCCCCTTTCCCAGTTAAAACAGCTGTAAAGGCTCCGTTTTTTTTGCCCTGTTCAATGCCCTTAACGACATTCACTGAATTGCCGCTGGTACTAAGCCCCAAGACGACATCCTTATTAGTTGCTAGCCCCTCCACTTGCCTCTCAAAAACCTGGTCAAAGCTCCAGTCATTACCAACTGCGGTAAGCAACGAGGAGTTAGTAGTAAGCGCTATTGCCAGCAGACAACGTCTTTCTTTCATTTCAAACTGATGCACCAATTCTGTCTCAATATGCTGTGCGTCAGCTGCACTACCCCCATTGCCAAACAGTAGCAGCTTGCCTCCGTCCTGATACGACTTGACCAGCCTATCCGCAAGTTCTTCAATTCCTTCTACAAGCTCTTCAAGGACCTTTGTTTTAACAGCAATACAGTCTCTAATGGATTGCTCGATATATTTCTTCATCGAACTTAATTATCTGCTTAGAATTCGTTAATTGCAACAGCCTTTCTGGCAGACTCCAACAATTCGCTTGCATGAGAATGATCAGGTTTAAAGCGCATAGCAATATCCCAGACTCTTCGTAAATACAGATGTAAGTCAAATTCCCAGGTAAATCCTATACCGCCATGCAGCTGAATAGCCTTTTCAACCACTGAAGGTCCGTATCTAACTGCCAGGGTAATGGCAGCAGATGATGCCAGGCTGAGCTGCTCCGTGGAACTATCTACCGCCCAGGCAGCAAAATCAGTTAGAGCAGTCAGTGCCTCTGTTTTGAGATACATCTCAGAAGCACCGTGCTGCACCGCCTGAAACCCTCCTACCGGCACACCAAACTGCTTGCGTTCCTTTGTATATTCCACAGTCATTTCCACAGCACGAGAGGCCGCTCCGGAAATCTCTGCCGATTTAATAATACGATAAAAAGCAGTAAATTCCTGTGGCGTTATCCCCTCAAGCTTATGGGCTACTGTTTCACTGAATGCCAGGTTGCTTAATGCACTTGTGAGATCAAGAGAGCCGCAGGCACTAACCTGAACAGATTCATCATTTTTGTAAGAGCCAACCAAAAAGAGACCATCTTTGGACACTATCAGAAGAATATCTCCCGTTTCTACGGCAGCCACATATTTTGCCTCTCCACTAATTTTTGCTGTACCGTTTTTAGATTCCTTAATTTCAAGATCTGTCCTGCTAGCTGAAAGCACGAGTGGAACAACCTTTTGCCTGCCGGCTAAAATATCGTCCCTGAGGACACTATCACCTCCCCCTGTTTTAGAGGCAAGATACGGTCCCGCCAGAATTATTTCAGCTATACATTCCGGGAATAGCGCTCTACCAGCCTGATACGCTATCGCCGAAAGCCCCTGGAAAGAGGGTCTACAGTCTGGATCAGCACCGAATATTTCCAGCACACCCAGTTCATCAATTTTTTTCCAGAGCCTGGTGTCGTTTCTTATTTTATTATTAATGCGCTCACGTAAATATTCTGATGATATCTGTTCAGAAAAAAACTTCCTTACAGTATTTTCAAGCTCCAGCTCTTCTTCGGTCAAAAAATATCCCATTATAACATTCCCAACATTCCTTTTACTTCATCACTCGGCTGCCAGGGAGGATCGAAAACTACCTTTACTTCAACATTTTCGACGCCCTCAATTTCTGACACTTTTTGGCGTACCTGGTCCACCAGCATTGGTCCGGCCGGACAGGCAGGCGTTGTGAAAGTCATCTCAATATTAACTGTACTGCCATCAATTTCAATATTATAAACAAGCCCAAGAAACCAGATGTCCAAAAAAATCTCCGGATCCTCAATTGTCTGTAGAACTTCTATGATCTGTTCACGTGTTACCATATGAATTCTGTCAATTTTAGGTGATAGTAATAGGTTACAGTCTCAACAAACAAGGTCAGCTTTAAAGCACATACAAGTGCTAAGAAATTTACTCTCTTCAAAATATTACACAAATTATGCCTGAGAGTACAAGTAACCGGCC
>RFHI01000056.1 GCA_003696425.1 Candidatus Dadabacteria bacterium
GGCCAATCTGTGACGGCACTCATAATAACCTCTTGCAGGATAATTAGATTTGAGGGGCAGGATGGAGAGAACTGAAACTAGCACTCGCTTTCCTTTAGGCTCAAAACTGCCTGACTTTAAGTTAAAAAATGTTGATGGCAGGGAGATGGGCTCTGAATATTTACGTGAAGGCAAGGCAGCCCTGGTGGTTTTTACCTGTAATCATTGTCCATATGTAAAGGGCAGTGAGCAGATGCTCTGCAGGATTGCCAGAAGGTTTGAGGGGCAGGGTCTAAGAACGGTTACCATTAATTCAAATGATGCAACCCGGTATCCTGAGGACAGCTTTGATAAAATGAAGGAAAAGGCTGCCCAAATGGGGCTACCTTATCCCTACCTGTATGACAGCAGCCAGGAGGTGGCCAGGATGTTCGATGCTGCCTGTACGCCGGAGTGTTTTTTGTTTAATTCTAAGGGAGAGCTGGTATACCAGGGAGCCATAAACGATAATCCAAAAGATCCTGGCCAGGTTAACCAGGATTATCTGAGCGTTGCCGTAACTCAGGTTCTGGCAGGTGTTAAGCCCGATCCCGCTTTTGTCCATCCACTTGGATGCTCGATAAAGTGGAGGAGATGACAGTCATATCTGGTTGTAATAACTAGATAAATAAAATAAAGGTTAAGTGGGCGGGGGAACCCACTTAACGAGGAGTCAGGCATCTTATGCTGTGAAGATTCTATATGAAAGGATAAAAATGACTGATACAAGAAGTGTGCCAGCATTTAATGATGAAGTTTTTGTTTATGTCACCATATCTCTTATTTCTTCCGTCACGAAAATTATTTTAGTAATTTAAAGGAGTTGCACCTCCATGGCTACTATCGCGATCGATTCAGTTAAAAAGCTTGCTACAACCATACGGATCTTGAGTGCTGAGGCTGTTCAGCGGGCAAATTCCGGGCATCCCGGCATGCCGATGGGAACCGCAGATATAGCTGCAGTGCTGTGGTCGGAGTATCTGCGTTTTAATCCCGAGGATCCCGAGTGGGCCGGCCGTGACAGATTTGTGCTCTCAGCCGGGCACGGTTCCATGCTGCTTTATTCGCTGCTGCACCTCTTTGGTTTTGAGCTTTCGCTTGATGAAATTAAAAACTTTCGCCAGTGGCAGAGCAAAACGCCGGGGCACCCCGAATTTGGACTTACGCCTGGCGTTGAAACTACTACTGGCCCGCTGGGCCAGGGCTTTGCTAACGGAGTAGGTATGGCGCTTTCTTCACGGCTTTTGAAGGAGCGTTACGGAACCGATCTGTTTAGCGGAAAGGTGTTTGCCATCGTAAGTGATGGCGATCTTATGGAAGGGGTTGCTTCTGAAGCAGCATCACTTGCCGGCCACTTAAAGCTATCTAATCTTATTTATCTCTATGACCAGAACCATATCTCTATTGGTGGCAGCACGGAGGTTTGTTTTACCGAAGATGTTGCAGGGCGCTTTAGAAGCTATGGCTGGCACGTACAGAGTATAGATGGCCATAATCCGGCTGAGATCTCCCGAGCAATTCAGAATGCAATAGATAATGAAAGCACTCCAAGTATTATCTGTGCTCGTACTATAATAGGCTTTGGTAGTCCGCATAAAGCTGGCAGTGCTGGTGTGCATGGGTCACCGCTAGGTGAGGATGAATTAAGAGCCACCAAAGAAAATCTCGGCTGGCCGCTGGATAAAGAGTTTTATGTTCCGGATGATGTTCGTGAATTTTGTAATGGTATAATAAAAGATCGACAATCAGTGTATTCAGACTGGCAGGCAAAATACGAATCGTGGCGCCAGTCCAACCCCGAAGCGGCTCAAAACTACGATCGTCAGAGCAAACGGGAACTGCCCGCGGATCTTGAGTCGATTCTTTTAAGTGAGTTTTCTGATCCGAAAAAAGAGGCTACTCGCAGCCTTTCAGGGCAGGCAATTCAAACTGTAGCAAAGCATATTCCATATTTTATTGGAGGATCAGCAGATCTTGAGCCCTCCAACAAGACCTTGATTAAGGATTCAAGTGACATAACCTTTGAGTCTTTTTCCGGACGCAACATTCGCTTTGGAGTTCGTGAGCATGCCATGGGTTCGATTGCTAATGGACTGGCTTATACCGAAAACTGGATTCCTTACACCGGTACTTTTTTAGTATTTTCAGATTATATGCGTCCGGCCATTCGACTCGCCGCCTTATCCCATCTTCAGGTTTTGTTTATTTTTACTCACGACAGCTTTTGGGTAGGAGAGGACGGCCCCACCCATCAGCCGATCGAGCATATTGAAAGCTTGAGATTAATCCCTAATCTTTATGTCTTTAGGCCTGCAGACGGACTGGAAGTGGCTGGAACATATATCGCTGCACTGGAACTTAAAGATCGTCCCTCGGCGCTGCTTTTTACCCGTCAGGGTGTCGAATCCCTTAAACGCGAGAGTGATTTTAATGCTGATTGTGTTCGAAGAGGTGCTTACATAGTGAGTGGAGAAGATGTAAACGATCTGGTTATAGTTGCAACCGGTTCTGAGGTGGCCCTGGCGCAGGCTGCATTAGAGCTGCTGAACGCTAAGGGTGTTGAAGCAAGAATTGTTTCGATGCCCTGCCGGGAGCTTTTTTTAGAGCAAGATGAAAAGTATAGACAGTTGCTGATACCACCGGATGCAAAAGTGGTTTCAATAGAAGCTGGTGTTACAACCGGTTGGGATAGTATTACCGGCAAAAATGGTTTAAACATTGGTCTTAATCATTTCGGAGCCTCAGCGCCCGGGAGGGTGTTAGCTGAAAAATTTGGTTTTACTCCACAGGCTGTAGCAGAAAAGATTAGTAGCTACTTTTAAATGTCCTGCTATTGCGTGCCAACATAGTGCGCATTTTCGGGGGTAAGAATATAAGGGTTTGAACCCAGAATCTGTTGAGTACAGTTTGCGGCCTGCTGAGCTTTTGAAATCTCATACATGGAACAGGTTTGGTAAGGGTGGTTTTTACGGTAGGCATCGTGAAGTCTTTTCGGAGTCGAGGGGTCGTTATCGTGATCCCAGTAGCATGTCGGGGCCATCAGGGTAGCCAAACAGACAATATCCCAGTGGCATAGGTCTGTAATGGGACAATAGAAGCCACCACTTCGTTCGGCAAGCTCAAAAAGCATACCGGTAGCACGCCTGAAGCGGGTGTCATTCTGCGAAAGTTTTTCAAAAGCACACTGATCTGCTGAGGGCGAATTGCAAGCACCTGAATAAGTGCTGGTGTAGTTGCCCGCTCGCAGCGATGGCGGGGAACTTAAGCCACCATATTTTCTTGAAGCGAATTCACCTGTTCCTAAGTCTATGTAGTGTGGCGTATCCGTATCAGGTGGAGTAACATAGACATTTTTAAAATTTGGCTCAACCTTTTGCCCGGCATGAACAACGTTCAAGCTTATTTTAGCATCGATTAGCTTTTGAAGCAGTGTGTTGTTTAAGCTGGTCCCATCTCCAATGAGCTGTAGCTCGGAGGCTAAATAATATGAGTATTTGTTATCGCACTGATAACCGCTGGCCGTCTCATAACAGGAGGCGGTTCCATCGGTATAAAGCACGATATCTTTTTTGGCAGTTTCAGGGCAACTCGCGCCTAGAGTGGTAATAGCATCTTCTATAACTTTGACCAGGTTTGTCGATGTGCGGGTGGGATCGCCATCAAACAGGGGAATCCAGCCCATGTCTACAAAATTCGGGTTGTAACGCGGATACCCTGCCAAAAAGTTTCCGCTATGATCTACCATCCCTCGTGCCATCATATTAGTCAGCTGCAAAAGTACAGGAACTTCATCTGTCATGCTTACGGCATCAGGATATTGAAGCCCTATTTTATCATTGGTAAATACCCAGACAGCTGCTTTATCGCCGGCTGTCATGGTTTTATTCAAGTACTGTAAACCGGCATTAGCACCTAAAAAGAAAGTTGAATATGGCTGCGGGCCATAGTACCAGTCATAAGAGTAAAAATATGAGTCAATGAGTACATTCAGATTGTCATTAGGATCTGCGGGAGTACTTTTGTCTTCATAAGGAGTAGAGTGAATTTTATAATCAGATTTATAATGAATGGTTTTATCAGGATAGGGAGCGTTCGGGTCGGGGCCTGGCGCTGGACGTTGATTGGGCATATTGCACCAGTAAAGGTTTTCGTATGTCAAAATAGTGTTCGGATCGGAACAGTTAAGGGTGCCAATTCCACCATTATAGGCAGGCTCTACCGTGTAAGCTCTATATACGGGAAGTGATACGTATACTCTCACAGGCTGCCCCGTAGCATCGAGAACAGTATTTCCGGCGGCATCTGCCTTTACAACTAAAAATGCAGGGTCTTTATACGGTTCTCCGGGATCGGGCTGTCCGTTGCCATTAGTATCGATAAAGTTTTTTATAACTTTCATACCGGCATCTGGTTTGTAGGGAATGTGGCTGTCATAAAAGGAGGCTCCGGATGCATCGATAGCCATTACGATGCATCGCTGCGTCAGTGTTGAACCGGCACTGGCAGAAAGATATGCATCGGCACCTCCTACAAACTGAGCGAAGGGCAGCACAATAGGGTTAATGCTCTTGTTTTTTAGCTTAATTCTTACTGAATTGGCAGTTGCTGAGAGACCATCTACTGGAACGGGATTAGCCTTAAAGCAAGGATAGTCACTGTCGTTTTGGCCGCAGGGAAACGGACTGGCTTTCGGTTTTTCGTGATACCACATACCCAGTTCCATGCAACCGTTGCCACCCTCGGGTCCTGAGCCGCAATGAGTAAGGTTATTCATTTTAACTGAACTATCTTTTGAACCAATCAATTTGTTTTTGGCGAGTATTTGATTAGCGCGTGCCAGTGCGGCGTCAGCAGCCTGCTTGTATGTACGGTCAGGGTCACGCATAAGCTCCTCCAACGCGGCCAGAGACGCCAGATTGGCTATGTTTTTTAGTTTGGTTTTATTGCTGGAGAGGTACCCGAAAGCCAAAACCCCATAGCAGAGCACAAGAAAAAACAGTAAAAAACCCGCAGCAAGAACTATATAGATACCTGACTGATTATTAAAATTTTTCATTTAAAATATGTATTAGTCGAAAAGATTGGCAATATCATGCGTTCGTACTTTTTTATTAAA
>RFHI01000057.1 GCA_003696425.1 Candidatus Dadabacteria bacterium
CCTAAAGGAAAGCGAGTGCTAGTTTCAGTTCTCTCCATCCTGCCCCTCAAATCTAATTATCCTGCAAGAGGTTATTATGAGTGCCGTCACAGATTGGCCCCCGCTTGCTGTGCTTGCAGCCACACCAGCCGACTTTCTTTTTAACTGTTACTTCAAATTCAACCGGTGTAAATTCCGTTCCCTGGTGTGAGCCATCACAGAACGGTTGATTGTTTGAGCGCCCGCAAGCACACCAGTAATACTTACCAGGCTCCATCTCCAAAATATACGGTCCTTTCTGTGGCACTTCAGGCTTATCACTCATAAAAAAATCCTCCCTTAAATGTTTAATCACCTAACTACTACTGTGGACTTCCAAAAAATTTTTAACCTGATCAGCAAACCACTTCGGATGCTCAATCATAGGAGCATGGCCGCAGTTTTTTATTGTTACAAGTTTTGAATTTGGAATATTACTGTGAAACGTCTCTGCCACATCCATTGTAGTTACCAGATCGTCTTCTCCCCATAAAAGAAGTGTTGGCACCTTAATGTTTTTTAGCTCATTTAATAAATTGTCCTTTTTTGCGCTGCGCGCTGAATGTATAAGATTAAGCTGTTTAACACGATCTTTAACAATCTTAGTTATCTCATCCACTGCCTGATCTGTAATAAACTCCCTACTATAAAATACCCTGGCCATATGTTCACGCACAAATTCCTCACCGGGCCTGACAGGAAGAGAATCAACAGAATGCTCATAAAGCCCCGAAGCTCCCGACAAAATCAGGCAGTTAACAAGCTCGGGTCTGGCCAGCGCAAATCTAAGCGCCACGTGCCCTCCCAGGGAATTACCACACAATGTCACAGGAGCAAGCTGCCTCTTTCGTACAAAGTACTCTGTGTATACTGTAAGTGCCTTAACCTTCACCTCCGAACGGTGGCCGCTCAGAATCGGAAAACTAAGCGCTATTGTTCTGGCATAGTTTGCCATAAGCGGCTGAACAGACTCCCAGTTTGAGAGTGCCCCAAAGAGACCGTGCAGCAGTAAAAGCGGCGGCCCCTCTTGACCCTGCTCGACGGTGATAAATTCTGGTTCCTTACGTTCCCTGAGCCAGAGAGGTTCGCATGCTCCCAACAGGTCGGCAGTAGATTGTACAGTGTCAAATATACTATCAGTCATTACAACTAAATAAACACCAAATGCGGCAGTAAACTAGGGCCACATGTTACTTATCCGCCTTACAAAATACCGGGCACAGTCCCGGTACCACACACAATCAGCTGAACTTACTTTTATATCAGCCTGCAAGCAAGCAGAACGGATAATAGCCTAATAAACAACGTTTGGGAATTGTAGGCATAATTTAAACTCATATCAAGTAGGACTGCCAGGAGAACAAAAGCTTAAAACGCCACTAGGCATTGAGTCCTATATTACCTTACACCGCTTCAACCCACCAAATAATATGAGTACACCCGGCATAAGCCGAATGTAAGATAAAGTTAGCTGGCTGGCGAATAATGTGCAGCCAGTAAACTGGCTGCGTTACCTTTTACAGATCAACTTCCAGCCGCTCAGCATTTTCTCTGATTAGTTCATAGCGTTTACTGCTATCACGCCCCATCAAAGCCTGGAACATCTCTACAACCTCAGCCTCATCCTCAACATGAATCTGTAAAAGATTTCTGGTACGGGGGTTAAGCGTAGTCTTCCAAAGCGTGTCAGGATTCATTTCGCCCAACCCTTTAAAGCGTGTAATCTGAATATTTCTGTTTGACCCTCTCTTTTTTAAATAATCCTCCTTTTCCTGCTCAGAGTAGACCCAGATCGTCTCAATCTTACTGCCGCTACCTACTCTAATGCGGTAAAGCGGGGGCAACCCCAGATACAAATGCCCTGCGTCTACTAACGGCCTCATAAAACGGAAAAAGAATGCCATCAATAATGACGCAATATGCATACCATCAGCATCAGCATCAGTAAGGATTATTATTTTACCATATCGGATTTTCTTTAAATTAATATTAGCCCCCAGTCCGCATCCAATCGCTGATACAATATCAGCAATCTCTTTGTTCTCTTTCAATTTACTCTCGGGCGCACTAACGGTATTAAGGATCTTTCCCCTAAGAGGCAGAACAGCTTGAGTTTTACGGTCACGTCCCTGCTTGGCACTACCACCAGCTGAATCACCCTCGACGATAAAAAGCTCTGAGTCTGATGGCCGCGTAGAAGAACAGTCTGCCAATTTACCCGGCAGATTCAGCCTGTGACTTACCCCTACTTTCCTTGAAACACTCTGTGAGGCAGCCCTGGCAGCAGATCTGGCGCGTGCGGCCAGAATAACTCTCTCCATTATAGCTGCAGCAGTACTCGGCCGTGAATTTAACGTGTTTTCAAAGGTCCTCGCCAGTCCTTCAACAGGTGTCACAATCTCAGGATTGTTCAGGCGATCTTTAGTTTGCCCCTGAAACTGCAGCTGTGAAAGAGCTCCCGGCACATTTACAGATACTACCGCGACAAGTCCCTCCCTAATATCATCACCAGTAAGTTTAACCCCCCTAGGTATCGCCTCGTGTACATTAGCGTAATTACGGATTGCCTTTGCCAGTCCTGACTTAAATCCATCCTCATGGCTGCCACCGTCTGCTGTGCAAATGCCATTGACATAAGAGAGAATTACCTGTCGGGTAGACTCGGTCCAGCAAAAGGCCATTTCAACTCTAATACCGTTACTTCTCTCCAAATCAAAAGTTTCATCTCTTATCGCTTTTAAACTGTGGCGTTTCAGTAAGTGCTGAAGATAGGCTTTTAATCCATCTTCGTAATAAAAGCATTCTTCCCTGCCAGCGTATTCATCGCGATAAACTACTTTAAGCCCTTTATTTAAAAATGCCTTTTCCTGCAAAAACTCTCTTAGTTTTTTGTCAGAAAATTCTACTGATTTGAAAATTTCCGGATCGGGAGTAAAAGTTATGCTGGTTCCATGTTCTTTTGTTTTTTTGCCACGGGTTAATTTGGTTTTCGCTACGCCTCTCTCAAATGACTGGCTCCATGTGTATCCGTCCCGTTTAACGACAACCTCCATTCTCTCTGAAAGAGCATTAACAACAGATGCGCCGACTCCATGTAAACCACCTGCTGAAGCATAATTGCGATCAGAGAATTTTCCACCCGCATGCAGAGTAGTCATAATTATCTCAAGTGCGGGCTTTTTAAATTTAGGGTGTTTATCTACTGGAATGCCGCGGCCATCGTCTTCAACAGTTATGCTCCTTTTATCCTTATGCAGGGTGACGCTAATAGTGGTCGCATGACCATTCATTGCCTCATCGACAGCATTATCTACTATCTCCTTAACAAGATGATGTAAGCCGGCCAGACCTTCTGTGCCGCCAATATACATACCGGGGCGCTTTCGAACGGGCTCAAGCCCTTCAAGCACTTCAATATCTTTAGCTCTATACGTACTGCCAGCCATATTAACTCCTTGTTACTGCCTCTATTTCTCCGCGACTTAACACCTTACGCCCTTTTAACCCCCTGCGACCAACCAAAAGCTCAGAGCTAGACACTTCCTTCTCCTTGCCGTTAGTCAAAACTAGCTTAAACTGTTTTGGGCTATCAAAAGAAGCAGCTCCTACAATTTGGTCTTGCTGCCTAACGGACATAAGTATCACTCCAACAGCGGGATTGTTTCTAACCGGGATTTGATCTTGTCCGACTACAAGAGCAGATCCCTTTCTTGTAAAAAATGCGACATGAGCACCGGTAATGCAGACAGCAGCCAGACGGTCACTATCTTTCAGCTTGATTACACGCTTCCCATTTCGTTTGATACCGCTAAAGCTTTCAATTGCAAGACCAAACCCCAGCCCTTGTTCAGAAATCAAAATAACTTCATCCTCTTCAACAAGTTGAGCGGGATAGGCGGCTTCAAACTCCGTTAGCTCTCTCTCCGCACTATAAACTGCAAAACAATCTACTACACTCTCCCCGTCCCTAAACTTCAGTAATTTCTGTATCGGCGTACCGTATCCACTTGACGAAGGAAACTCGGACACAGCGAGAGCGTACATATATCCCTGATTGGTGAAGAACACTACCCGATCAAGAGTTGAAACCGGATGAGCAGCAAGTATGCGATCTCCCTCCCGCAAGCGGGTTGTTGCCACATCATTATTCTGGCGAATACGCTTAAGCCAGCCATCCCTGGTAACAATCGCATACACATCCTCTTTTACAACATAATCAGCTTCATTCAGCTCTATCTCTTCGCTGTCCTTTATAATCCTACAGCGTCTGGTATCACCGTGAGCCGCTGAAATTTTTTCAAGATCTTCCCGGACAAGTGCAGCAATTTTTGTCGAATCCTTTAGTATAACATCTATTGATTTTACTCTTTTTTTCTTATCAGAGAGTTCTTTCAAAATCTCATCAATACTGGTACGTGAAAGCTGGTAAATTCTCAAATCAACGATTGCAAAAGCCTGCTTCTCAGTTAGTTTAAACTTTTTTCTTAATTTTTCTGCCGCATCACTCCGTCCACGACTGCTCCTAACAATCTTTATAGCCTGATCTAAAGCATCAAAAATTTTCTTAAAGCCCTCCAGAATATGAATACGTTCAACCAAATTTTTCTTTTCGAAAACAAGCCTGCGAGTTACCACCTCCTCTCTAAAGGCCAGAAAATACTGCAGGCATTCCTTCAGTGATAAAAGTTCCGGGCGCCCCGCTCCGGAGGGAGTTGGAACAAGCGCGGTAAGATTAACTGAAAAGTTGGTTTCAAGTGGTGTGTTTTTTAATATATAGGCCATAGCCACATCAGGATCGGCTCCGGACTTAAGCTCCAGCACAATTCTAACCTTATCTGTTGATTCGTCCCGGACATCAAGGAGTTGAGGAACCTTTTTCTGAATTATCAGAGTCGCAATTCTCTCTACCAAAGTTGCCTTGTTTACAGCATAGGGTATCGATGTAATCACAATAAACTTTTTACCTCTCTGAGCAGTCTCAACACCCCATTCACCCCTCATTTTTATCGTTCCGCGTCCGGATTTATAAATATCCGTAAGCTCTTTTTTGGTATTCAGAACCTGGCAGCCAGTTGGAAAGTCTGGGCCCTTTATAATTGACGTAATGCGCGCATGGCTAAGTTCTGGATCGAGTGAGAGCTCAATCAACGCCTTAACTACTTCTTTTAAATTATGCGGTGGAATACTGGTTGCCATGCCCACTGCAATTCCTGATGCTCCGTTTATAAGCAAATTCGGCACCATACTTGGCAGAACGACAGGCTCTTGTGTAGTTGCATCAAAATTATCCCGAAATTCGACAGTCTCCTGGTCAATTTCACCGATCAGATCAACAGCGAGCTCCCTCAGGCGCACTTCGGTGTAACGATAGGCAGCAGCACTATCTCCATCAAGCGATCCGAAGTTCCCCTGCCCGTCGATTAATGGGTAACGTAGAGAAAAATCCTGTGCCATCCTCACCATAGCTTCGTAGCATGCCAAATCTCCATGTGGATGATATTTAGCCAGGACTTCACCTACTACAGCTGCTGATTTTTTATAGTTTCCCTGGGGTCTGAGTTTCAGGTTATTAAACATTGCATAAAGTATTCTGCGCTGGACAGGTTTGAGGCCATCTCGTACGTCAGGCAAAGCTCGACCTGAAACAACACTAAGAGCATAAGTTAAATATCGATCGCGGGATTCTTTTTTGAGAGAAGTTTCTATCACTGCCATGGTTTTACACGAACATCAAAATCATAGTAAGACGTTACTGTTAATGTAAAAACGGTAATCAAATCATCAGCAAACAGGTATGACAATAGGACATTCCCTAAAAAAACCCGCATTAGCCAGTTGTTTCAGGCAATCAATAGGGCTCACCTGACCATAGATCAATTCTCTAGTAACTGAAAGTAGCTGAAATAAAGGAAAAGTCAGCTGGCAGACCAGTTTCCCCTCCAACAGCTTGTTTAAACAAGCGAGGAAAGTTTCAGTAGTGCATACTATTCGTGGTTTGCAACATGCGCGTTATGTTGCACTTGTGTTTGAACGGTCGGCGTAGAACTTTCTGGGGCATTTGTGTTCACACCACTTAACAATGGTATTGCCAGCACTACTATCAGTGCAGCCAGCAGCCCAAGAACGATTAACTCAATTGAACCATTGTCATCTCTGTATATTTTCATCTTTTATACCCTTTTACTTCAAATCCTTAAAAACATTAACCCACTTTAACGTTCGACACTCGCTGCCGCCCGCCTGTTCTATTTTTGCAAGAGAGCGGTTGTTTCAACAACACACGATTTCTAATAAGGCTTACTGTATATTTAAGATGAAAAATAAGCCCAATCGTTTCCCTCTAATAGCATTATAACCCATTGATATTACGCTGTAAACTAGCGGTATAGCGATAAAGTCTGCTGGTTAAACTTAAACTTGGCCGGAATTTTTCAGGAGACATTTTCGTAACCTTGTATGGTTCACTTAATTTGCTGGTGAAAATACGAAACTTATTAAGGTTCTTCTCCCTTTTTAGCCTCTTTTAGAAACTCTTCAATCTTGCTGTGAATATTCTTGTAGTTACTCAGTTTTTCTCTCAGCTGTTTAATTTGTCGTGCAATACCAACCAACTCCCAAAGGCCGGCATCTTCCAGGTTTTTAAGGTATACCTCATCCTTTTTATGCGTAATCTCTTCCAAACGCTTCCTTAACTCTTCCCTTTCTTTTTTTAGCCTTGAGATTTCACGCCATAGTCCTGTATTTGCCTCCTCATTAGTACGATCGCTACCGACAATGAAAACTTCTCCCGACAAAATTTCCCCGTCAGAATTACGCACGACACCGATGGCAAGGCTTTTGTCAAAAGACTTATCGGTCCCCGCTGAAATATAATAGTATCTCGATGTTCTGCTTAAGCCAGCTGGGATCACATTCGTCTTTCCATCTGCATAAACTTCGAACCACTGACTTTTCACCTCTCCTTTCAGAGGAATTTCCTCTTCTAGCCTCTGGCAATAAGCAATGGTACTTTTCTGTGCAACAACCACCACAACAGCTGCAATCAGTTTGATAAACCTTTTAACTGCCACTTTCTTCCCCCTCTCTTTTTTCACTGCCGTTAAAAAGCAGTAGTTTTTTCATCTTTTCTTTATTGGGGCCATTATAGTGATGCAATAATCCCTGTAGCTCTTTTTGCGCCACAAGCAATTTTTCCTCCTCTACCCTAACACTTTCACTAAGCTCTTTCAGGATGCGCTTGAGTTTATACTTCTCAGCCTGTTTAGTTGCCACAATCTCAGCGGGAGTGAGTAATTCGATACTATGCAGCTCGTCTCTAGCATCAGAAACCTCATCTTTTATCGTAAGTGTCTCTTCTCTCAGTTTATCAAGATAGTTTTGTAATTGACTCTCTTCGGGTTCTCTTGCTACATACACCTTCGAAAGATACACTTTCCAATCGTCAGTTTTTACCTGTATTCGATAGTTAATCTTCGCTTGTGACTGGAATTTTAGAAAACCGATAAAGCGATCACCATCTTTCTTCATATCTATGATTTTATAGCCGGCTTTATTAGCCACCAGTAAACGGGCCTCTTTAACTCCAATTGAACTAATCTCTATCGGAACCCCTTTATTGCGATCGTACTCTGGAGTAATAACAGGTGTAATATGCATGAAATAGTGTTCATTTGATGAGCCAACACACTCTGCTGGATAGCTGTGAAAAAGTAAAAATAATAGTACAATGACCCTAGTCAACTTACCAATCACTTATTAACTCCAACTTTTTTTAGTGTCCATTGTCCGCGTGTATCGAAAGTCAACTCCCTGATAGTACCTGTGGCTTCGTTATCATCAAACTCGGCTACGCGCACTTCGAAAATGAGATCCCCGCAGTAAAACCGGTTTGCTGGTGAAACCCGAGAAACCTTGCAGTAAGGCTCAGCCAGCAGGGCATACGTTCCAGCTTCTGTCCGCCACAGTCTAAAAACATTTTCTCGATCCGCTCCCAAAACTCCTTTAACACTTCCGCTGTAATTTCCTGCTTTTAACCTCATCAACCCTGTACCACCAGGCGCAAAATATCCAAGCTTGTATAGCGATAAAACAGTCACAATAGCAGCCAACAAGAACAGAGATCTTAGCCAGTTAAAGGAAGTAGCCGGGCGAGGATCCAATAAATCGTCTTCATCAACAAGCTCCCTTTGCTTGATTTCCTTTAGAATTGACTCACTCTGCAGCTTATCTTCTATCTCCTCAATTTCATCTTCACACCAGACGAGCTCCAGCGGTTCATTGCGTTCAATCTTTTCAAGATCCAGAACCACCTCCTCTGCCGTCTGATATCTTCGATTAACATTTACACTCATTAGCCTTTCAATAACCTGCCTGAGATCTGCCGGGCAATCCGGTGCAATAATAGCTAGCGGATCCACTTCTGTTCTAAGCCGCTCAACCATCAACGAAACGCCTGTTGTAGACTTAAATGGCGAACGTCCCGCTACTAATTCATAGGCAATTATTCCCAGAGCATAAAGATCACCGCGATGATCACACTCTCCTGTTTCAATATACTCGGGAGCAAGATATTTTGGCGTGCCCACCATGCTGCCTGATTTGCTCAGAGAGATCATCCCTTTAAGGCGCGCCACCCCAAAGTCTGTTATTTTTACCTCCCTGCGGGAATTTAACATGATATTTTCAGGCTTAAGATCCCGATGAACTATTCCCTCCGCGTGAATAGCTCCAAGTCCTGCAGCTGTTTCTTTCAGAATACGAATAATCTCGGGATAAGTAATAACTTCATTATTAATCTGATCAAGTAAGTCAGTACCATCAACATACTCCATGGCAAGTGCTTGCTGATCCTCCTGATCAAAATACTCATATGCTCTTACAACATTTCTATGATTTACTCTGTAACAGGCCAAAAGTTCACTGCGAAACCGCTCACGCGCTTCGTCTGTTCTGATTAATCCGGGATATAAAACCTTTAGTGCAACATAAAAATTATCATAACGCGGATCACAGGCCAGATAGACAGCTCCCATCCCCCCTGCTCCAAGGGCCTTTATTATCCTATAACGGCCACCAAAGAGATGGCCTGGCTCAAGAGCCATCATAAGCCTGACTGTCTCCCTCGTTTTAAGCGGCCGACTCCAGACAGACCGACTGTGCAGCCTGTACCTGTTAAGCCACTTCAGAACGCCCACTCTTTAATAAAAAATCGGCCAAATAGCTGTAAATCTTAATATTTATATATTAGCTTTTATCTAACGGTTAAAATCAGTTAGTTACTTAAAAGCATCTAATCCTGAGCAGAATGTTGGATTATATGAACTGGCCAGTTTATAACATGCTTAACCTCAAGCTTTGAATGACTCTCAAACTAATTTGTCTGGCCGACACGAACAGGTTTTAGTCGTATGAATGATAAAATTTCTCGAGAGAAAAAAGAAGCCATTAATCGCTTCCTAAACGATGAGTACGTTCTGGTTCATCTAGACCCTTCTGTCCCTGGAACTGCGATCCCCCCACATCTTATGCATAACTCTTCAGTGACACTTAAACTCAGCCGCTTTTTTCGGGGAGCTATGGAAGTAAAAGACAACGAAATTCATGCGGATCTTTTGTTCGATAATGAATATTTTAATTGCATAATTCCATTCAGTGCTATCTGGGGACTTACAGCTTTTGATGGAAGTAACATGATCTGGCCGGAAGCAACACCAAAGGATGTACTAAAAAATCTTTTAAAGGAAGCCACAAGAGAAAACAAACCTGCCAGAAAAAAAGCCTCATCCAAAACCAAACATAAAGAAATTAAAAAGGGGCATCTCAGAAGAGTTAAGTAATCGATCTTACTAATTTAAGTTCGGGCCTGAAAAAAACAACGGGTTGCTATAGCTTTATTTCTACTAAAGTTCCCCTACCAACCTAAAAAATTATATCTAATTTCTTAACTCGCTTTTGCTTTACAGATTTGTGTTATTACCATCACCGTTCTGCGCGAAATTATCGTTGATAGGATTCGGCTCTTCTTGATGTTGTGCAACCTGTGGCGCAAGTCCTGTCGGCGTTAAGCTCTCGAGAGACACGTTTTGCGGCAAACGGCTGCAATAGCGAAAGTTCCTGAAACTCATCAGTGAGGAGTCATGCTTTTGAAAATCGTAAACAAAAATATCCGAATAGAACGGAAAACGAATTTTACTATCTATATCAAGAGCCAATCCAGCAAACCCGGCAACCAGCTTCCAAAGGCGGCCCGCACGATCATAAACTACTTTTAAAACCGGCAACATGCTGTACACATCTACATAGAGCACCTGCCGACCATAGAGAGAGTAAGGATCACGAGACAAAAGCGATACACGCCATAAAAAACGAGGGACAAAGGTTGCTGCATCTGCCATTAGCACCGAAGAAGGCTGTATTGTTGTTTTTTCATCATAAAACAGTGATGAAGTAGCTTCTGATATCGGAGACTCCTGTCCCTCCTTAATATTTATTATAACACACCCCTTGTTAGCTTGATCCTTAATAGCTCTGGTCATATCAAGTGTATAAAATGGAGAGAGAAGACTCTGCAGCTTTAAATCACCAGAGACCTTAATCTGCTCCTGTTTACCTGACCAGACGAACAAGTCATCAAGTGAAACATACGAGCCTACCAGGGGATCCGTTCTATTTGAACCAGTAAGCTGCCTAACCTTTTTTATAGCCGGTGAGTATTCCCAGAGCATATCCTCATCCGGCCCAAAAAAACGTAGAGTCAAAAAGCTAAGGCCATTAAGAACAGCAGGGGTCTGGAAGCTAAGTTTTTCTCTAAAAAGTTGAATTGAACGATCAGCCGGATTAACTGCTCGTGTGTACACCCTCGTAAGTGAACCTGAGAATTCAGCAATTTTATTCTCTTTCTTATTTCTTACTAGTCGAAACTCTGCCTCGCTATAAGGCTGACTCCAACGCACAGATTCAATATTCCACATTATTTTTCTGGCTTTTTGACCTAGATCCTCTTGCTGCTGCTGCAGCAGCTGCTGCCAGTCACCGAAAAGGTAACCACGCTTCATCGGAACAAGCTCTTTTAAGGAGCCATCTTTCAGTAATAAGTCATCTGCGAGGGGGGTATCTGATGTTTTTTCCCACAAATCATCATATCGCCAGCGGTATCTGAGCTTACTGGCTGCCTGAATTTCAAACCCGGAACGCTCAATGAGGCTTTTAAGCTCCGGCAAAATTATAGTGGAATATTCCTTCAAATTAGCTGCTTTAATAATTGTTCTACTGGAGATCTCTTTAGATGCGCTTGCAAGCTTTTTCACAACTTCTGGCATCTTTGGAACCATAACAGCGTCATCTGCGAAAGAACTATAAGGAACAACAAGAAAACAGAGTGCTACAATTATAGCGTATTTTTCAGCAACACTAATAATACGCTTACAAAAATAGGGTTGCATCAACTACCCCGAAGAGTTTTGAATAAGTTTACAGCGGCACCCGATCTTCGTCCGGCACATCAGGATCATCTGGATGCTTTTCGATTTGCTGCATCCTGGCCATGTGGAGATCAAAAAGCGCATCTTTCCCTAGATCTTCTAAGACACGTGAACGCCTCATCAGTGTTTCTTTATCTTCAATAAATAGTCTAGGATCTGGTGGATATACTTCAGGATGAATCCCGGTATCCATTCTGATTGCATCAACCGGACATGCCTCCACGCAATAACCGCAATAAATGCAAAGGAGCGTGTCAATTTCGTATCGATCGGGAAATTTCTCTATTTCAGGATCATCGTGCTCGGCCGCTTCAATGTAAATGCAGCGAGCGGGGCAAGCTGTAGCACATAGAAAACAGGACGTGCATTTAATATTACCATGTTCGTCAAGTGTTAAACGATGCCTGCCACGATAACGCGCAGCGTACGGTCTGCGTTCATTAGGATATAGGATACTTGCCATTGCCGGCTGTTCTCGTTTCAGCCCGATTAAATGCAGCATGTGAAGAGAAAAGTTTCTTATCAATTTCCAGCATGTAACTGTCAACCCGCGGCAGATCTCGACTATATAAATCCGCTCAAGAAATGACATCTCTTCGCGACGCTTCATGGCAGTACCCTTTTATAAGAGACAAATATTTTTCCGCTTATACTCGTACTTAGATAATCATAATGCCTAAAATACCGCAACAAATTAGCTTTTCTCGCTGATAAAGCTTTTTAATTCGCCTGCCAACTTCAATGCCAAACGAGGCGTTGCGCCGCTAATAACGTGAAATCCGCAAACCTTACCCAGCGAAGCCTGCGCGATCTCAAGACAGCGCTTAAAAGAATAATCGGTCATGTCCCTGCCGGGATCTTTTCCGGCATATTTAAGCATATCTTCAGGCAACCTAATGCCGGGGATATTAGCAATTCCAAGCGCCGAGGCCCCCTTTTTAAGCGGTAAAAATCCGAGAAATATTGGGAGACCACATTCACCTGCCCGCGCAAGGAACTCTTCAGCTACAACTGGATCGAATACCGGTTGAGTTAAAGCATAACATGCGCCAGCCTCTTTTTTTCTGACGAGCCGCCTGACTTCTGCTGCAACATTTTTGGCGTTTGGATTTGCCACAACACCTGGTACAAACTTTGGCGACCCCTGCAACTTATTGCCTGCCAGATCTTCTCCTGAGTTCAGCTTTTCAATAACTCCCAATAATCCTACGGAATTAACCTCAAAAACGCCTTTGCGGTTTGGTGAATCACCGACTGTAACTGCATCCCCAGTCAGTGCAACCGGAGAACGAATTCCCATAGCCCAGGCCGCCAGAAGATCGCCCTGAATAGCTATCAGGTTCCGGTCGCGGCATGATAGATTTACCAGCGGCTCAATACCATAACGCTGTTTTAACATACTGGCGAACGGAATAGGGGCCATTTTCATTCGGGCAAGTGCGGAATCAGTAATATTAAAAAAGTCTATTCCCTCAACATTATTATCAAGCCTTTTAAAAATATGCTCAAAATCTGTTCCGCGAGGGGGATTAACCTCGAGACATAAGAACGGCTTATGATGGCCTGATTTAATTTCACTCAGAAGTTTAAGCGACATATCTTAATTAAGTTCTTTAGCCCGTAAAAAACAGAAACATTTACAGGAAGATAAGTAAATTCCTGACAAAAATTAATTTCCTACAGTAAAAGTCACTTTATACTGCAATAAGCTACCCGCTTACAATTGAATTAATAAATGCAGCGAATTACTGTTCACTATAAAATACCAATAAAGCAAATTTTAAATCGATCTTGCAAACAAGGTTGATTCCTAATAGCCTACCGATAGCATTAGCGTGTAAATTCAATTTGTTCATATGGAGTAAGGCTCTCCGGGCAGCTCATCGTTAATGCTGGCTATCCTGTTACTTTTCGTTTTACAAATGTAACTGCTGCCCGCAGCCGTAAGTAAGATATGACTATTAACATCGAAGTATTTTATTCTTTTCAGAGCCCGTATTCGTATCTCGCAATAGAGTCGATCTACGATATTGAAGCTGCTTATGATGTTGAGCTGCTCTGGCAGCCCTTCTCGGCCAAGGCTTCAGGCCAACAGGTGCAGGTTTCTACTGTGATTCCTGAAAAACTCTCGTACCTGATCGAAGACACCAAACGCTTTGCTGCTGAGCACAACATTCCACTTGAGTTTCCGGAAGAGTGGCCCCAGAGCGAGTACGACCCCGGAAGAGTTACACGCGGTGCTGTAGTAGCTGGCGATCTTGGATTTCTCAAAGAATATAATTTTAAGGTATTCCACAGATGGTGGGGCCTCGGCCTTGATCCTAACGATGAGAATTTCATGAGTGAACTCTGCGACGAACTTGATATAGACTTAGGAGAGTTTTTAAGTAAAGTCTCGACTTCCGACACACGCGAACGAGTTAAGGGAATCTATAAGCGTGGCAAAAAGCTCGGAGTATTTGACACTCCTACGTTTGTTATCGACAAGGAACGGATTGTTGGGCTTGATAAGATTCACTATTTAAAGGAACGTCTGGATCGTCTCGGCCTGAAAAAATGATATGGCCCATATTCCCAGAGTCTTTCTTAAACTAGGGGATATTGGCGCTCTACCTGCGCGGGTTAAATTACCTGATTTCGAGCAGCATTATTTGGTGCATGTTCTGCGAATAAAAAGTAGGGGTAAAGTTACGGTTGTTGATAAAAACTTAGGAAGAACCTACCAGGCGATACTCCTCCCTGGACTTTCCGAGCTGGAAATATATGAGGCCAAAGAGACTACCAGTAATTTTTCTCCTCCTATTACTATTGGCTCGGCCTTACTGAAGGGTAAAAAAACTGAAGTTGTAATTGAAAAAGCAACTGAGCTGGGGGCAGCAGCAATCATTTTATGGCAATCTGAAAGATCAGTTAAGCGATTCAAACCAGTAGAAGTCCAGCATAAACTTACGCGTTACCAAAAAATATCAGAAAGCGCGTCAAGACAGTCCCGTAGAAACAGGATTCCTGAGATTGTATTTGCCTGTAATGTCAATGAGCTTATTAGATGCGTAAATAAGCCATCGACTAAAGCTGCGCTCAAAATAATTTGCGACACCGGTAAGGATGCGCCGCTATTGTGCGATCTTATTAAACCTGCGCCGGCCATTGTTCTTGTGACCGGGCCTGAGGGAGATTTTAGTGAACTCGAACACAAAAGTCTGATTGAAAGCGGTTTTTTTCCTGCTTCACTGGGACCTAATATTTTGCGGGCTGAGACAGCTGCAATATCAGCTGTTGCCACGGCCACCATGCTCTCCCTGAAAGTTGGTAGAGATTCAGCTGATTAGATTATCAATAGGAATAAAAAGCAGTTATATTGTTTTTAACTGATATTTTTTAATGTATTCTATGATAGCAACACCACACTGTAATCAGATATTATTATGAAATGCCCAGGTTGCCGATTTGTATGTTCTGACCTTCGCGACATCTGCCCGCGCTGTTATTATGACTTAAGACCACATAAACAAGCTGCCGGGCTGCCAATAACAAATGCCCGGGCAAGTTACGAAGAATTACTTGCGAAAGTAACCAAATCGCGCTTGCCTGGTAGCGCATCTTCCAGCAATCAACCTGGCGGCATTCTGTCGACTCTTAAAAGTATATTTTCTTCTGGGCCGCTCAGAAGCGACTACATTGGCGAGCAGCAAAAGGGCAAATCTCATACTCCTGATTCGGGAAGGACCGCTAAAGAAGTTGAGCAACAACCTGCTGACGAAACTAAAACAACCAAAGTTTTAGAGGCTCAAAGTGCACGTGACGTACAGGATACTCCCACAGACTCCGAGAACACTACCAGGCTAAAAGATTCTAACGAACCTACCCCATCAGAACACTATCCAGCTCATTCACCCAAACTGGCAACCGACTTGCCTCCTGGCAGTGATTTTCCCGCCGCTAAGCATAAGACCACCCAGGCCCCTGAAGTTCTGGATCTCTCCTCTGATAGCGTTAATATCAATGAAGTACTTGATTCAATCATAGGCGACTCGGAAATTGAAGTTGAAGCACTTAAGAGTCAGCCTAAAACTGGTGACCATGATGAGATAGAATTTGAGATAGACCTGTCAGAGTTAGAAGACACATCATCACAAACTATCTACGACTCATCTGCAGGGGATATCCCCGTTGAAATTGATGATCAGGTAAGCGCTAAGGCAACTGAAGCAGTATCACCTGCAATTCCAGCTGAAAAAAATCATAAGGATTCCACTCCTTCTGAATTGGAAGAAAAGGATAACGCTACAGAGTGCGATACAGATGACCTTTATACCAGGGAAGAGCCTCAGGATGTTCCGCAAGTTCAGTCAGAACAAAATAAAACAGTCACAGGCGAACAAAAGTATCCTTTCCCTGAAGAGCAATACTCTTATCCGTCAGGTGGTAGTTTATTAATATGGGACGATCTTGATTCAGTAGATCTAGGACTTGTCCCGCTTGATATTTCTGATGAACTTCTGCCATACCGTGAGATTAAACTGAAACCGGCAAAAGAAAAAAGAAAGAAAAAAATTGATCCAGCCCCCCCCGTAGAGAGCGGCGCTGAGTTTAAAGGCGCACTGGTCAACGTGCCAGAGCGCAGCCAGGATACACAATTTATACAAACCACTTCAGATGTTGACCGGCAGGACAACAAAGAAAAAGAAATGTCCCACTCACCTTCAGAAGAAAAAAATTCAAAACCAGAGACAAATCTAAACAAGCAGAAGAATATTAACGAGCCAGCGACTGACATGGAAGGTGGAGCTTCTACTGAGGAAGGCCAACCCGCTCAGGAAGAGTTAGTTGCTGCTGAAAGAAGTGGGGATAGCTCAGAGATTCACACCAAAGATGATAATAATGCTAGCGCAGATAAACCAGACCAGCAGCTAAAGAAATTGTCGCATGGCCACTACGACTATCTTTCCGATACTACAGCAGAAGCAACGATATCATCTCCACCGCAGTCTATTTTTACGAGAGAGGATAAGCAAACAGATCCTGATATAAATGCTCTCTTTTCGCTTTTAAACAGTGAGTTTGCAACACAGGCTGAAAATGCAGAATTTGAGCTGGGGCTCGAGCAATTTAAAACTCCTGAGAACGATGAAGCTCTGCAGTTATACTTTGATATTGCCGAGGAGGAGCTGTTAAATCCGTCACAAGCCGCTCAGTACAAAGAAACAATCACTGTAAGTGAGGAACGCAGGGTTGAAGCTAAATCTCTTGAATCGCAGCTTGAGAAAGTTGAAAAGTCAATCAAGGCTCCTGCCATATCTCTTAAAGCAGCTGGACGCAGAAAAAAACGAAAGAGAAAAAAATCCACTGAAGCCGAACTCGTTCCACCGACGCCTGCCACGCTTAAAGCCAGATTTATTGCTTTTATGATTGATTTACTGTCACTTGCAGGTTTTAGTCTTGCAATTACATTTGTTTACATTCTGGCAACCAACGTTTCCCTGTTAATTGCGCTATTTGATCTCTCTATTTTTCCCAGTCCGGAAATAATAACTGCAGGAAGGATTTTCCTTGCTACCCTGAGCTTATCCCTGATTCTTTATCCGCTGGTCGCAATAGTCATGCAGGGTGACACCATTGGAATGCAGATTGTTAATTTGGATATCGGCTGTCTGAATGGTGGCCCGGTTTCGATGGCGAATCTTACTGTTCGATTATTAGCCCAGCCACTGTCGATTCTTTTGGGTGGAAGCCTTCCGCTCTTATTTGGAAAACCAGCACTACATGATCTGGCATCAGCCACTATTCTGACGCCCTATAAGCCCACTGATGAACATGGACTCTCCCCTGAAGATGAATAAACACTGCCTTTTCAGTGACTTAGGTTTAGATGTGCCCTGGCTCGCTCTTTCTTAAGAGTCCTTCTTGCATCAAAACGTGCAAATCGCTACAAAATACTTCCTGCGATATCTTTTTTTTAATATGCCCAGGTAGCTCAGTCGGTAGAGCAGAGGACTGAAAATCCTCGTGTCGGCAGTTCGATTCTGTCCCTGGGCAAACATTCCCAATCCGACACGAGGATTTTCAGTCAGGACTGGCTGTATTGTTTTATTTGGCCTCGTGTCGGCAGTTCGATTCTGTCCCTGGGCATTCAATGAGTACCGCACTTAGCTTGCGAACCCGCATTTTTAACGAGAATCCGTAGCGAGAGGCGCAGTTTTGAGCCGAGGTTGAATTAAAAAAGCGCAGCTATACTGGAGTATAGCAAGTATTTTTTCATTCAAGATCGGCCAAAAGTGCGCCTCGCAGCAGGAAACCGATTTTATAGATAGACCGCAGGCAACAACACCTGGATCATTTATCAACAGTTAGTAAGAGTTTTCACGATTTCTAAAATTTCTCGTGAAAATGCGGGTTAAGTGCGTGTACGAATTGAACCACCCGTAGCTTTAGCGAAGGGTGGTAGCTCAGTTTGAAGCAGCGCTACACGCCGTTAAGCGATCAAACCTGCCGCCTGCCTGGTCACTTCACGGTGTCGTCTACAGATATGTAATCCACCTTATACACAGGCATTCCCCACTACAGATTCCGCTGGCATTACCCCAAGCAAATCTATATATTACTGTAAAAATCTTTAATCCAATTATGAAAGACGCTTTTAAGGACCTGTTGGATCAAATCATCGCAAAAAAGCGTAAGCCTCATGCGCTTCTGGTGCTGTGTAAAGATCGGATCCGGGCAAAGCGAACAGTAGACTACCTGGTAAAGGGCTTTTTTGAAAAACACTTTCAATCCGCAGATATTCCGGCTGAAGCTATAGTTAAACTTCCGATTTCCAGGATTAAGTCGGAAGGCTCTGGCATCCTTGCAGAGCAACTACAGTCGGTCTCGCTTTTCAGCCAGTTTAAAATTGTAATTGTTAAAAACTGCGAAGAAGCTACTGAAAAGCTGTCGCGTGAGGTTGCCTCCTTAATCGAAAAACCACTGGAATCAACCTGCGTCATTTTTGTAGCAGCAAAGCTTCCGGCTTCAAACGCACTGCGAAAGCTGCTTACCAAACAGAAACTTGTTATAACGCTTCCAGAATTAAAGGGCTATGAGCTTAAGCGCTGGACAAAACGGGAGTTTAAGCTGGCCGGCATTACAAAACCTACCGAGCAGGCGGTTAATGCAGTAATTGCAATTGCAAAAAATTCGCCCGATAAAATTTCACAGCTTGTAGAACATCTATCCCTTTACTCTGACTCAGCGGAGCTGGATAGCGATCAGGTTTACAGTCTCTTTATTGAAGAACAGGATCCCAATGAATTTAAACTACTTGATCAGATAACTTCTGGAAATCAAATGGCCGCAGAAGTTGAACTGGCTAAACTGCTTGGTAGTGGTAAAAACCCCTTTATTTTGCTCAGTCTTATCCAGCGTGCTTTCAGTAACTACCTGATTATACGCGCAAGACTTAATAAGTCAGATAGTCCAGCCATTTTGAGGCAAAAACTGAATATGAACCAATGGGTTTTTAACAAGAATCTGCAGGCTGCTAAGAAATATTCTCTGCACAGGCTGGATCGCTCGCTGGGGGCAGTTCTTAAAGCAGACAGCAAGCTAAAGAACCGCTCTCTGGGTGCCGATCTGATCCTTAGCGAGTTGCTGGAAGGCTTAAGCCCTGGCAGGTAAAAAACCCGGTTGCTCATTACGGTTTATTGAGTGCCAGACATATCCGAACGGTCATTCAGTCTGTCAGTCATTAATTTCCATTTCCAGCTCACTCTCTGTGTTATAATATGTTAATAACTATGCAAAACGGATTTCAGCTCAGGGTATTTTCAGGATTTTTGTTGATACTACTTTTAATTAGCAAACTTACGTTTGCTGAAGAAGTTGCTGTACGGCTCGGTTTTCAAAAAAAACCTCTGAAAACTTTGTCTACAAAACTGGCACGTAATCCATCCCTGCGGGGGTGGGATTACCTGGTAACAAAATTAGCAGCTGATAATATTAACCCGTATATACTGAGAAAAGTTTACAGCAGCAGGCGTATGCCCCGCTTTAAGCCTGTAGAATTTAAACTCAAACCACGCGAGAAAGCTGCTGTTTATTCAAGCGTTACTAATAAAAAAAACCTGGGAAAAGCTCGTGCCTATCTCAAAAAGCACAAAAGAACATTTCACAGAGTCTGGCAGCACTTTAAAGTTAATCCTTATGTAATTACGGCAATTCTTTTAATTGAAACAAGGTTTGGCACTGCTACGGGGCGAAGCTCCGTTTTACATCGCCTTTCCAGGATGGCCTCTGCTGCAGATCCGGATAACATTGAACATAATTACCGCAAACTCAAAAAAGAAGATCCTGCGGTAACCCTTAATGATGTGAGAAAACGGGCCCTCGAGCTTGAAGAGATGTTTTATCCTGAAATCCCGGCACTCTTTGAGATTGCCCAAAAGCGAAAAATCGATATTTTTAGGATAAAAGGATCATATGCAGGCGCATTTGGAATTCCACAATTTTTACCTACCAGCTACCTTAAATTCGGCTACGACGGGAATAAGGACGGTATTATCTCGCTCTTTAATGAAATCGATGCGATCTGGTCAGTAGCCAATTATCTCTCAAGCTACGGCTGGAAGGACTCCGCGCCGCTAACCCTTCAAAAAAAGGTCATCTGGCACTATAACCACAGCCAGCCGTATGTAGATACTGTTATAAAAGTTGCAGAGCTATTAAAAAACTACTAGTCTTACCGGTGACTGGCAGCATGTGAGGAATCTATGGCTGGAGATAAACAAACTATTCTAGTAGTGGAAGACGATCAGGACAGTAGAGACGCGCTCTGTGCCATGCTTGAAGCTCTTGGCTATGAACCGCTGGCATTCGGTAGCGCAGCTGAGGCGTTAAACGGCATTCAGGGTCAGAACCTTGCTCTGGCTCTACTGGACATAATGATGCCGGAAATGAACGGCTACGAGCTTTTAAAAAAGATTAAAGAATTTCCAGAGTTCAGTGACATGCCAATTATAATGGTAACAGCCAAGGACAAGGACAGTGAAATTCTTGAGGGCTATCAAACCGGAGCAGACTATTACATAACAAAGCCCTTTACAAAAAAACAGCTGGAATACGGAATACAGATCTTTTTAAATCCGGAAGAATAAACGCTCATTTAGTAAATTGATTATTGAATCTCCTGATTATCAATTTAATTCTCCAGTTGGCTTTTTAGCGCTGGAGGGGGTTAACGGTGCCGGAAAATCAACTCTATTGAGCAAATTAAGTAGCTATTTATCAAATACATATGAACACATACTGACTCGTGAGCCAGGCGGGACAGCCTTTGGTGAGCATATTCGTAAAGTCCTGCTAGAAACAGCGGGCTCAGAAAGACTTCCTCTTTCGGAAGTTTTCCTCTTTGCAGCTGACCGATCCCATCACGTAGCCACAAAGATTCGACCCGCTCTGGATCAGGGTAAATTAGTGCTGACAGACCGCTTTCTTTACTCCACAGTTGCTTTTCAGGGTTATGGTCGCGGTCTGGATCTGGATCAGGTTAAACTAATTAATGATATTGCCGTACAGGGATGTTATCCCGATATAATTATCCTGCTGGATCTTGATCCAGAAGAGGGACTACGCAGAAATTCTAATCCGACAAAAAATGTGGTAGATTCATTTGAGGCGGAAGATATTGAGTTTCATAGAAGATTAAGGCATGGATTCCTAGAGATTGCTGAAAACTATAACGAGCCTTTTTTTGTAATAGACGCCGCACAACCGGCAGACGAAATTTTTAACCAGGTATTACCATTAATTAACCACTGGCTTGAATGTGTACAGACAGCTAACAGGACACAATAAACAGCGTGAAATGTTAAAACGCCTGCTGGTCTCAGGCAAACTTCCACATGCGATCTTGTTTAGTGGCACTGCTGGAATAGGGAAGAAACTGGTTGCTCTTGAGCTGGCCTCTGCGCTTTTTTGCAGTAATAATGTTGAAACTCTTAAAAACTATCCCGGGTGTCACCAATGTAATGCCTGTAAAGATTTCGACTCTGGCTGCCTGCCAGATTACAGTTTCCTGGACTGCTTACAAAAGGAAAGTGTTTCGGCTGATGCCATAAGGAAGCTGCTTTATGGTCTTTCTTTAAGAAGCTTTTCAGCTCGTTGCCGAGTAATACTAATAGACAATTCTGAATACCTGCCGCTACAATCAGCAAATATACTTCTGAAATCACTGGAAGAACCGCGAAGCGATGTATATTTTATTTTGATTTCAGCAAATCCTTCAAAACTACCGACCACCATAAGGTCACGCTGTCAAAGTATTACATTTAGAGAACTTGAACCTGAAGAAATAAGCGTCATATTGCGAAAACAGCTCCCGGAACAATTAAAAACTCTTGAATCAAGTGGAATAGCGGCCGAAGAGTTTTCATTACTTTCCGGGGGATCGCTTGCTAATTTCACAATGGTCGTTGAACACATTGACTCTTGGCAATTGATAAATGAGCACCTGCCACGCATATTTAACGGTGATATTGCCCTTGGACAGGAATTTGCAAGGGAATTGGGGAAAAATAAAGAAGCACTTAAACCTCAGCTTCACTTAATACGTGTCTTTGTGCAAAAACATATGCGCCTCTCTGAGAGACCATTAGACCAATTACGCTGGTCAATCTTCTTGACCAATCTTATTCACTCTGAATACTTGATTTTTGAGCGTAATATTTCTCCGCAAATCGTACTCTCGAAACTCTTCTCTACACTTGCTCTTCCAGTATCTGAGCTTACCGTAAATTCTCCTAAAAATTTTATTTCAAACTGGTCTGTGTAAGGAGCTAATATGGATAAATTTCCGCTTTTCATACATAACGCAAGTGGAACTAACGACTACTACCAGGTAAAATCCCCATACAACGGCGAACCACTTGCTCTGGTTGAAAGAGCAGGCGCAGACGACATCGAACAGGCGCTTGCCAATGCAGGCCGGTTTTTCAGCTCTGTAATGCTTAAAATGCCTGCCTGGAAGCGTGCCGAGATTTTAAGAAACGTTGCCTCAATGATGGAAAACGATTTGGAAGATCTCTCGCTTCTGATTGCCAGAGAAGGCGGAAAACCCTTAAAAGATGCCCGCGTCGAAGCTAAACGGGCTGTAAATACTACCCGACTCTGTGCTGACGAGATCCTCACGCTTTCGGGAGAACAGATTCGAATGGACAGAGCTTCCGGAAGTGAAAACAATTTAGCAGTGACTGTTTATCAGCCGCTGGGGCCGGTTCTGGCTATTTCAGCTTTTAACCACCCCTTAAATCTTATCTGTCACCAGGTTTGTACCGCTTTTGCAGCAGGTAATACCGTCATCATAAAACCAGCCTCCCAGACACCACTCTCTGCTCTGAGAATTGCCGCATACTTCAGAAAAGCAGGTCTTGAAGATGGAGTGATAAACGTTGTCGTAACCCGGGGTAACAAAATGGAAAGACTGGTGTCCGACCCGCGCATCCGTTTTTTAAGCTTTATCGGTAGTGAAGAGGTGGGTTGGGATCTGCGCCGCAAAGTATCAGAGGGAGTAAGAGTTGCACTTGAACACGGTGGTACCGGTTCAGCCATTATGCTTGATTCCTGTACTCCAGAAAATGCCATAAGCAGTATTGTACGCGGAGCCTTTTATCATTCAGGACAGGTCTGTGTTTCCACCCAGAACTTGTATATACATACAAGTATTTACGACAGAACTATTGAGCTTTTAAAAAACGGTATTAAAAACCTTAAAACCGGAGATCCCTGCAATCCTGAGACAGATCTCGGTCCACTAATTACCCCCGAAGATGTTTTGCGGGTCGACCAGCTTATAAAAGATGCTGTAGCTGCTGGTGCCAGATTAATCTGTGGCGGAACTCCACTTGATAATAACTGCTATGCTCCAACACTACTTGCTGATACCGGCATTGATATGGCCGTTATGTCTAAGGAAGTATTCGGCCCCGTACTCTCTGTATTAGCTTTTAGCGATCTGGATCAGGTTATTAATGAAATTAATTCATCACGCTATTCATTCCAGACAGCAGTCTATGGAAACGAGATTGATAGCGCACTATACTGCGCACGCGAGATTGATGCACGCGCAGTAATAGTAAACAACTCTACTGCCTTTAGAGTCGACTGGATGCCATTTGGTGGAGCCAGAGCATCAGGGCTTGGTACCGGAGGGGTACGCGACTCAATTATTGACATGAGCAACAAAAAATTGATTGTATTGAGCACTAACACTTCCCTCAATCTTTAGCTCAAGGTTTTTTATGGAGCTCTTTGATACCCATACTCATCTGGATGCGCCAGAATTTGATGCTGATCGTGAAAAAGTTATAGAACGCGCACTTGCTGCTGGTGTAACACGCCTTTTGAATGTGGGAGCGAGCCGCAATCTGGACTCAGCGCGTGACTCGATAAAGCTTGCTGAAAAATATGACTTTATCTATGCCAGCGTTGGCGTTCATCCGCACGATGCGGGCGCAGAGCTTGATTTTAATACTCTCCAAGAATTAGCCACCCATCCTCGCGTTGTTGCTATCGGTGAGACCGGCCTTGATTTTTACCGCGACTGGTCTCCACGCAACAGTCAGTACGAGTGGTTTAAAAAACAGATAAAGCTTGCTCTCGAAGTTAATAAACCACTTATTATCCACTCAAGAGAGACTGCCAAAGAGTGTTTTGAGCTACTTGTAGATTTAGGAGCAGATGCGGTTGGAGGGGTCTTTCACTGCTACCCTGCGGATAGTAGTTTTGCTGCAAAGCTTCGCGAAATAAATTTTATGGTTTCCTTTCCTGGCATCCTTACCTTTAAAAACGCAAAAGACCTGCAAAAAGCTGCAGAAGAAATTCCACTCTCGCAAATAATGCTTGAAACTGATGCACCCTATCTGGCGCCAGTTCCGTATCGCGGAAAGCGCTGCGAGAGTGCCTTTGTGGTTGAGACAGCTAAAAAGCTTGCAGAACTTAAAGGCATTCCACTTGAGGACGTTGCCCGCATTACTACCGAAAATGCCCTCTGCTTTTTTAAAATTAACGGAGATTAAAAGTGAAATTCGGTGACTTTGAAATCACAGCACACATATTCGGCTACTTTCGCCTTGATGGCGGTGCAATGTTTGGTTCTGTGCCAAAGAACATCTGGAGCAAAAGTATAGCCGCTGATGAAGAAAACTGCATTAGGCTTGCTATGCGTTCTCTGGTGATACGCCACGAAGGTCGGGTGTTTTTAATTGATACCGGCATAGGCGAAAAGTGGAGCGATAAGTATCGAAAAATTTTTGCCATCGATAACACTCCAGCTGACAAACTGGGATTTAAACCGGAGCAGGTTACTGATCTTATACTTACTCATCTTCATTTTGATCACGCAGGTGGAGTCAGCAGGCTCAATGAAGATGGTACACTTTCACTTGTATACCCATCGGCGCGGCATTATCTGCAGCGGGCCAACCTTGAAAACGCTAAAAACCCCAGCTTAAAAGAGCGCGCCAGTTATTTAAAGGAAAATGTCGAGCCGCTTGAACAGGCAGAGCTGGTTCTGCTGGAAGGTACTAATGAGATTTACCCGGGAATTACTGTTTATCAGATTGATGGTCATACCCGCGGCCAGCAGATGGTTGAAATCCGCTCAGAAGATCAGGCGATGATTTTTCCAACAGATCTTATTCCGACTTCGCACCACCTGCCTGTTCCCTTTCACATGGGATACGACAATTGCGCTGAAACTGTTCTTAAAGAAAAATCTGAGCTTCTTAAAAGGGCGCTGGATGAAAACATGCTAATTGTCTTTGAGCACGATGCTGATGTTGAGGCTGCCCGCATTACTGTAAACGACAGGGGACACTATGCCGTAAAGGAGCAGGTGAGTCTGGCGGGCTAATTAATCCCTGATGAAAACTTACGGAGCCGTGTACGTCGACGTTTTTTCGTTTACGTAGCCGTATACGTCGACGAAATACGAAACCGTGGACGTAGACGTCAGGTTTAATCGGTAAACATTGTGTTTTATTTTAAGAAAAATTAATTATTGTGGTAAATTTTTTTAAGCAAGCCTGTGCGTCGTGGCTAAGTTGCAGCCAATAAGAGTTTTTGTATTAGTTGTGTCCGGAGTTGTTACCCTTTAATAGATAAATGCAGCCAGCTTGCTGGCTGCAAATTGATCGCTGGTCAGCGTAAATTGCTTTTACACCCGGCTTAGGCCGGGTGTACTCAGAGCCTCCCCGAAGATTTTCTAATAAAAGACTCAACACTGCTTCGCGAAGGTATGCTTGCTACCATAAGTACGGCTATGGCCACAATGACTGTTGCGGTTAGAGAAAAATCAATTTCACCGGCAAAACACCCGATAAAGGCAAAAATCGAAGCAGCTTCAAGTAAAGCTAACTTAACTATATATGATGCCATAAGCAGCCCCTCAGGTGTATTTGCAGGCTTATCCTCTCCCGGATCAGGTTTTTTAATTTCCAGATTTTGAACTAGCTTACCCACCATAAACGCTAATATAACTAGCAGGATAATTACACCAGCAAATTGCGTTTCGCCGTGAATTGGTAAGTTTACTGTTTGGGCCTTTACCCCCTGTTCTGATAGCTTAAATGCAACCGCTATAAATGTCAGCGCTGCGCAGGTAAAGGCTCCCCCGATAACCCGCATAATTAACAGCAGGCGATTAACGGTATTCTTAAAGTCGTCATCATTGAAATTTGTATGGCCATCAGTATCCATAACTAACCCCTTTCAAATACAAACATTATTATTTATCACCTTCTATTGTTGCACCAGATAAAAATTAGAGGCTATAATTTTCTAAATACTACCTTATATCTTACATGGACAATTAACTATGTTTGAAAATATTGAGGGACCCGGTTTTTTCTATACTCAGCTTGAAAGCGCTCTGGGATGGATGCGCAAGTATTCTCTGTTTTCTTATCCCTTTGTTACAGCCTGCTGCGGCATGGAATTTATGGCGGTAAGCTGCTCACATTACGACACTGACCGCTTTGGTGCGGCACTACCCCGTTTTACACCGCGTCAGTCGGATCTTCTTTTTGTAGTCGGGACAATCTCTCACAAGCTCTCTCCGGTGCTTCTAAGGGTCTATGAACAGATGGCTGAGCCAAAGTGGGTAGTTGCTTTTGGTGCCTGTGCTTCATCGGGCGGATTTTATGATAATTACACCACTGTGGCAGGTATTGATAAGATTATTCCTGTAGACATGTACATTCCCGGCTGCCCGCCAAGGCCTGAAACGGTAATTGATGCCCTGATGCATCTTCAGCGCGATATTCAGCGCTCAAAACAGCCGCTGGTTGGCGAACACGGCGGGAAACAGAGTCATCCGGAGCTTCCTGAACTGCTCGGTGATGAAATTGATCCAGGCTTTAATCAGCCCGTATAGTTTGTACCCAGGTGGAAATTTTCAGGCCCTGACTGATCTGACCTCTCTGCCAGCCTCTTCAGCCATGGTTTGCCGAACCCATCCCAGTATATTTTCAAAATCAACCGGCTTGATAAACAGTTCATCAGCACCGAGCCTGTACATTGTCTGAGAGATGGCAGAGTCATCTGAGCCGGTCATTACAATAACCCTGCTTTCAGGCTGCTGTGATTTAATATACCGCACCAGCCTCTCACCGCCCCCGTCAGGCATACCTGCATCACTAATAAGTAAATCAATTCTTTCAAAATTCATTATACTCTCTGCATCGTGAACAGTTACCGCTGTAAAAACATTAAGTCCTGCAGCCTTGAGCCCAAGCGCGAGACTTCGCACAAGATCGCTATCATCATCAACAAGTAAAATGTTAATGTCTCTATATTTCAGAGGATCCTCTGCACGCATTTCTGCTTCGGCAAGGCTTTCAGCTTGCGCCCTTTTCAGATACAGCGTAAAAAGCGACCCCTTACCCGGTGAAGACTTAACATCAATTGTGCCGCCATTTAATTCAGTAAGAACCTTACTTAAGGCAAGGCCAAGCCCTGTGCCGCGCTCTTCACCTGAAAGTGCGCCCCGTTCAAACGGTTTAAAGATACGGCCGACCTCCTCAGCAGTCATTCCACAGCCAGTATCTCTAATACCTACTGCAATCCTATTTCCGCAGTCAGCAACAGACACATTTATCGATCCAAATTTAGTGTATTTAACAGCATTACCAATCAGATTTGATATAATACGTTTAACATGTTTGCGATCCGCCTCTACCATCCTAAAATCAACTTCAGAATCAACTGACAGCTCGAGACCGCGTGCACGTGCCGATATTTTAAAGCGCTCAGCACATTCACTGACACACGAAACAATGTTAAATATCTCTTTGTTTGCCGTCAGTTTACCGGCCTGATAACGGGAGAAGGCCAGGATATCTTCTAACAGATCCGAAACATCGCCACAGTTATTAATTGCCGTTTCAACCATTTCGGCTTTTTCCGGGTCGTTACATTCCAGTAAAATAAGCTCAAGGA
>RFHI01000058.1 GCA_003696425.1 Candidatus Dadabacteria bacterium
AACTGCATACCCTCAACAACTTCAAGGGTTGTCTCCAGACCTTTAGCTTCCTCAACCGTGATAACACCTTCTTTGCCAACTTTCTCCATAGCTTCGGCAATAATATTGCCGATTTCTTTGTCAGAATTAGCTGAAATAGCGCCAACCTGAGCAATTTCATCTTTACCTTTGGTAGGATTGCTCTGCTCCTGAAGCGCTTTTACGGTTGTCTCTACAGCGGCATCAATACCACGCTTTAATGCCATCGGATCGTGACCGGCAGCTACCAGCTTAAGTCCCTCTCTGTAGATAGAATCAGCAAGGACTGTTGCGGTAGTGGTTCCGTCGCCGGCAACGTCAGATGTTTTGGAAGCAACTTCCTTAACCATCTGAGCGCCCATATTTTCGAACTTACCTTCAAGCTCGACTTCTTTGGCTACAGTTACACCGTCCTTGGTAACTGTTGGAGCACCAAAGCTCTTCTCAATCACCACGTTACGACCACGCGGGCCCATGGTGACCTTTACTGCATCTGCGAGAGTCTTAACTCCTTTAAGAATCTCGTCTCTAGCATCTAGACCGAATTCCAGAATCTTAGCCATGACTTCCTTCCTTATTTAATTAAGTTAACTGGTTAAATTATTATTCGAGTACCCCAAGCACGTCATCTTCGCGCATAATCAGGTACTCATTATCGTCAATTTTGATCTCTGTTCCGGCATATTTGCCGAAAAGAATCACATCACCTTCGTGAAGGTCGAGCGGCTGAACAGTGCCATCTTCCTTCACGCGTCCTTTTCCAACAGCGACGACTTTTCCCTGCTGCGGCTTTTCTTTAGCCGTATCAGGGATGTAAAGTCCTGAAGCTGTTTTTTCCTCCTGATCCAGGCGTTCAACAATAAGCCTGTCCTGTAATGGTCTGATTTTTTTTGCCATTTATCTCCTCCAATAAAAATCGAGAGGTTAGAGTTATATCCCCGTCAAAGCTCCCCGTTTTACCGGAGTATTCTTTTCAGGGGTTAATAAACTGAATTCACTTAAAAACTTCAATAAAGATAAAAAAATTAAAACCTTACCTCCCTGTTTATTCAGAAAGAAAACCACTTCCACTAAGAGTTTTCCACAGGGCGTAACTTATATGCGCATTGAGTGATTAAATTTCAAGGGACAAAGCTTAAAAATTTTGTATTAATGCCATAAGATTATGTTCCCATGGATAACCCCCGAAAGCTGGGCGGAGTCTAGTATAAATTTATTGTTTAAGCAATTTTATCAGGGATATTGATTTGTTGTGAAAACAGTCCGAAAAGCAGCTGCCATTAAGCCAGGTGATACTATCGGAATTATTGCGCTTTCTGCCCCCTGTCGGGAGGACAGCCTCAAGGCCGGTATAGAGAAGATTGAGTCACTCGGCTATCGAGTAAAGGTGGCCCTGGATCCCGCGCGTTATTACGGGTCAAAGAAACATATGTTTGCAAGCGATAGTGCTGTAAAGCGACTCAAGGCGCTTAAGGAACTTTTAAAGGACCCAGAGATACGCTGTATTTTAGCGGTACGTGGTGGTTACGGAGCTTTGCCACTAATGAACCAAATAGATTTTAAGACCTTTTATGACAATCCTAAACTTTTAGTTGGTTACTCGGACTTTTCCGCGGTTTTGCTGGGTGCTTACGCCGAAGGTCTAATCACTTTTCATGGTCCCAGCCTAATCAGCTCCTTTTCCCAGCCTGCTGAAGAAGAGGGGGTAACTGAAAGCATAGATGCGCTGTTAAATATGGTGTCTGGTAACAGCTTCAATGTTTTTAATGGGCATACCCTCAGACATCTCTGTGGTCCATCTAAGTGTCAGGGAGAGCTTGTTGGAGCTAACCTTACTTATCTCGCTTTTATGCAGGCATGCAGGTTTAACATTAACTTTGATAACAAAATCCTTTTTTTCGAGGAAGTCGGCGAAAAGCCATATAAGTTACACAGGCTGCTTTTGCAACTAAAACTAAGTGGTTGCTTAAATAAACTTGCCGGCGTTGTTGTTGGCAGTTTATCAGGTTGTAATCATCCCGCTAATTTGGGTCCGACAGCCGAAGAGGTTATAACAGATATATTTTGCGATCTTGATATTCCTGTGTATCTTGATGCTCCGTTTGGCCACAGCAATCCGAACTTTACTATTCCATTGGGGGTGAAAGCCACGCTTTCCAATAATAAACTTGAACTTAATGAGAGTCCCGTTTTAGACTGAATTAAAGAACGAACAAGGCCTTAGGAGCAAAATTTTTTGAAGAGTGTTATTTTATGAGTAATGTAGCCGGGCAGGATGATATTAACAGCGCAGGCACTCAGAATGTGATTTATGAATTTTTAAAGCAGGGGGTTAAAGATCACATTTTTCCGGGCGCTGTTTTGCTGGCAACGCAGGGAGAGCGGGAAGTTTATCATTTTGCCGTTGGAAGTAGAACTTATACGAAATCAGCAGAAGAGAATTCACTGGTTACAGACACAACAGTCTTTGATATCGATAGTCTTACCCTGCCTTTTGTAACAACTACTTTGATTATGCGCCTCTGTGAAGCAGGCAGGCTTGCGCTTGATGATCGTGTATCAAGGTTTGTACAGGGTTTTGGCGTTTACGGAAAAAACAAAATTACAGTTAGGCATCTACTAAACCAGAGTTCGGGGCTTCCTGCTTATATTCCCTTTTGTGAAGAGTTGCAACGTGAAAATGCCGGTGCCCGAATGGGTATTTTGACCAGTCGGGCTGCACGTGAATTTGTCTATAACAGGATTAAGCGGCTCTCTCTTAAATATGAAACCGGCACAAAACAGCTTTACAGCGAGCCGGGGGTTATTATACTGGGGCATTTGATTGAGGAGCTTACCGGACAACCGCTTCATAAGGCTGCCCAGCAGTTCATTTTCCATCCGCTTGGACTGCGAAGTACAAGTTTTATTGATCTGTCGTTGATTAGAAGGAGAGGTATTCATCCGGTGCGCGATCTCATCGCTCCAACTAAAGAGTCTGACTGGCGGAAAGGCGTTCTCTGTGGTGAGGCCTGTAATGATAACGCCTGGGCTATGGGTGGTATCGCAGCCCACAGCGGAGTATTTACTGTGGCAGCTGATCTAAATAGCTTCGGGCGTGCGTTGCTGCAGATCCGTAAAGGAGAGGGCAGTTTTATTTCTAGAGAAACGCTAGATCAGTTTTGGACACCTGGTAATCCTGAAGATCATTGGTGTCTTGGGTGGGCTCTGCCATCGCGTGAAAACAGCATGGATGAGGCCGGTTTATCTGGTAAAGCTGTTGGTATGAACTCTGATACAGGTTGTTCTTTCTGGATTGATCCTGAAAAGTCCTTAATAGTCGTATTATTATCAAACGCGAATCATCCTGGCGGAAATCTCCGCAAGTTACGGGGATTTGTGCCTGAACTTTATAGCTTGATACTTGACAATCTTCCGGGTTAGCCAGTCTTTTTTATTATATTATATAATTATAAGATGAGATTTTAAGGGAAATAGCTGCGTAGATGTGGAACAAATTAAAAGAAGTTGAAGAAAGATTTGAACAGTTAAGTAAACAACTTTCAGACCCTGATGTAATTTCAGACCGTAATTTACTGCAGAAACTCTCCAAGGAACACAAAAATCTTTCCGAGATAGTCGCAACTTACCGCGCTTATAAAAAAGCTGAAGAAGAATATAATGATGCACGCCAAATGATTGAATCGGGTGATGATCCCGAGCTGATAGCTCTGGCCAAAGAGGAACATGAGCTGCTGGCAAAGGAGCTTGAAGTGCTGGAAGAACAGTTAAAGATACTGCTTCTGCCGAAAGACCCCAACGACGATAAGAATGTAATACTTGAGATTAGAGCAGGCGCTGGCGGGGATGAAGCCGGGATTTTTGCAGGTGATCTTTTCAGGATGTACACCCGCTATGCCGAAGCACGCAATTGGAAGGTAGAAGTAATGAGTGCCAGTGAAGCATCAGCTGGAGGGTATAAAGAGATTATAGCTATGGTTAGTGGCGCTGGAGCATTCAGCCGGCTGAAGTATGAAAGTGGCGTGCACCGTGTGCAGCGGGTTCCTGAGACAGAATCGCAGGGAAGAATTCATACTTCCACAGTTACAGTTGCGGTAATGCCGGAAGCAGAAGAGGTGGAAGTGGAAATTAATGAAAAGGACCTGAGAATTGATGTCTACCGCTCCAGTGGGCCGGGGGGACAAAGCGTTAATACTACAGATTCTGCAGTACGCATTACCCATATTCCGACCGGCATTGTTGTTGCCATGCAGGATGAAAAGTCGCAGATTAAAAATAAAGAAAAAGCCATGAAGGTTTTACGTGCCAGACTTTATGAGAAAAAGCAGGCTGAACTTGAAGCCGAAAGGAGTGAAACCAGGCGCAGTCAGGTAGGACGTGGAGATCGCTCTGAGAAAATCAGAACATATAACTTCCCGCAATCGAGAATTACCGATCACCGTATAGGCCTAACTCTGCATTCACTTGAGCAGGTTCTTGATGGCGATCTGGATCAGGTAATAGATCCGCTGGCAACTTATTTTCAGGCTGAGGCCTTAAAAGGTGAAGCGCAGGTGAATTAAAATGACAACCATCAAGGATATACTGGCAGATTCAACCGCAAAGCTTTCCGGTCATTCCGATACCGCCAGACTTGATGCCGAGTTGTTGGTAGCACATGTACTGGGAATGTCGCGTAGCGGTCTTATTGCTCATCATGATGAGCAGGTTGACCCGAACTGCATTCCGGTTATAGAGAAACTGCTTAAACGCCGCATTGATCATGAACCTGTGGCGTATATAGTTGGCTATAAAGAATTTTATGGACTTGATTTTGTTGTTACGCCGGATGTGCTCATCCCAAGACCTGAGACGGAGCTGCTTGTAGAGAGAGGTCTTGAACTTTTAGAGCAGTGTGAAGATCCTTTACTGGTACTCGACTGTGGCACCGGAAGTGGTTGTCTGGCAATAGTTATTGCAAAAAACCTCTCCGATAAGAAACGTGCTTATCAGGTTTATGCTACTGATATAAGCGAAGCAGCTCTTGAAGTTGCAAGAACTAACGCAAAAAAACATAAGGTTAATGATTCCATCAAATTTATCGAAAGTAATTGGTTCTCATCCCTGAAAAACACTGATAAAAAATTTGATTTGATTGTATCAAATCCTCCTTATGTGGCCGAGGGTAGCATGGATACCAGTCCGGAAATTAAGTTTGAACCTGAGGGGGCGCTTTACTCCGGTAGAGATGGTCTTGAGGCACTTAGAATGATTATTGAGAGCGTTTCCAATTACCTTAAGCCTGGTGGGACAGCGCTAATTGAGATTGGAAGTGATCAGGGCAGGGCAGTGTCCGAGCTTGCCGGTGCACTCGATCAATCTTGTGTTTCCTATCAGATTAAAAAGGATCTGGCGGGGCACGACCGTATGCTGGAATTATTACGGGTGGCAGAATAAGCACAGAATACTGCTATATCCCTAATATAAGTGTACAGGGATAATATTAATGATATTACCAGAACCTGACTAATGGAGTGTAATACGTATACGACAACGTTGTCGTATACGTAAACACGTTCACGTAGACGGCTACGTCTACGAAGTGTATTCTTCCCAACTTTCGAGTTGATCCTGTAGTCCAGTATGGGTAGTTACATATGTAAATCTTTCAGGGATTCGCAGTTTGTTTTTACGGCCGCAAATTTCTTATTAACGCCATCATCATTTCATGCATGCTGCGCATAATTTGAAAGAAGGCCTGGTAAGCACGCTGGGCGCGCTGGTACATTATCTGTAGCCCTGCTCTGGCACCTTCTATGGTCTTGAACTTGTAATGTTTGTCATTAATACCATTGTCTCTAAGCCATTGTTTTTGTTCGTCCGGTGATAATTTTTCCGGAGCGGTATACAGTTTAAGTAGTTTGTCTTCGATCTTGCCTAACTTGTTTCCCACTCTCGAAGCAGCTTTCGCAGCTCCGTCTGGTTGACTCAGGTTTCTGGCCAGTGACTTAGCCAGTGCTGTCCCAGTATCTACTTTCATCTTTTGTTCTCCTAGAATAAATTCTGATTTCTGCGGATAAAGCCGCTGAATTTACAGCCAGTCTTTGCCGCGTGCATAAAAATGTTCGGCGAAATATCTTTAAAGTTGCCTGGATCGCTAACCCGCTGAAAATACATTGCCGTAAATCTGCCCTCTATATCACGGTAGTTCAGGCGTGGCTGCTATGTTATTGATTATGTTTTAATATCTTGTTAGGCTTGCAAGCTCCCAGGGTTTTATCTATCCGGTTTAATCATTTAAGCTTCTGGTTTTAGTTGGATTATTTGAATACAGAGAACTTTATGGGTAAACGCAGAGTCGTCATTACAGGAATAGGGATTGTATCTCCCCTTGGTAACACAACCGCCGAGAGCTGGGGTAATGTGCTTGAGGGTAAATCAGGTATTAATGAGGTAACCCGCTTTGATGCCAGTGCTTTTAGTGCCCGTATAGCCGGTGAGGTGCGGGGGTTTGATATTGGAGCTTATTTGCCGCCTAAGGAGGTAAAAAAGCACGACCTTTTTTCACAGTTTTCAATTGCAGCTGCAGAGCAGGCATGGAACGATTCCGGCATTGCAAAAGCCGGCTACGATCCTGTTAGGGTTGGTTCCATCCTGGGAATAGGTATAGGAGGAATCTCCACTCTTGAAAAATACTATGCAGCTTATCTATCGGGGGGACCCAGAAAGATTTCGCCATTTCTTATACCAGCCATGATTAGTAACCTTGGACCGGGTAACATAGCAATAAGATTTGGTTTAAAGGGAATTAATTTTACTATTACCAGCGCCTGCACATCAGGTACGCATGCCATCGGTGAATCAGCCCGTATGATTGCCGAGGGCGTGCAGGACGCAATCATTACCGGTGGAGCTGAAAGTGCGATTACCCCAACCGGACTGGGTGGCTTTTGTGCAATGAAAGCGTTATCTACCCGAAATGATGAACCTGATAAGGCTTCGCGACCATTTGATAAAGATCGCGATGGTTTTGTACTGGGTGAAGGTGCGGCAGTTTTAGTACTTGAACCACTTGAACGGGCGGAGGCTCGTGGTGCTCCTATATATGCCGAGGTGCTTGGCTACGGTTACTCCTGTGATGCTTACCATATTACCGCACCGTGCCCTGATGGTGAAGGAGCTGTAATCTGTATGAAACAGGCTCTTGAGAGTGCCGGTCTTAAGCCGGAAGAGGTACAGTATGTAAATGCTCACGGTACAAGCACGGAAGCTAATGATGTCACTGAAACTCTTGCAATTAAAAAGGTTTTTGGTGATTGGGCCAAATCAGGGCTGGTGGTCAGCTCTACCAAGTCAATGACGGGACACCTTCTGGGTGCAGCAGGAGCGATTGAGGCAGCTTTTACTGCCCTGGCCATCAGAGATAGTGTTGTGCCGCCCACCATTAATCTTGATAATCCGGATCCCGAATGCGATCTCGATTATGTTCCAAATGAAAAGCGCCCGCTTGAGATAAATGCCGCCATGTCCAACTCTTTTGGTTTTGGTGGTACAAACGGATCGGTAGTTCTTGCCAGGGTGGATCGCTGAATTTATCAGGAGTTAAAATTGGCCGTGATAGCAGGTGGTTAAACAAGCCCCTGCAACATCTGCATTGCCAGAACAGGAAAAATGAACAGTAATTCGCATTTTGTTTAATTTTTCCTGCTGAAAATGCTAGGATGCTGTTTCAAGATGCAGGTTTTTTCGGATGTGGAGGTTGTATGAAAAACGAAGACTTCCTGGAGGCCACCGTCAGGGCTGAGGATATTCTTCTGGGTTCACTGGGGTTTGGTGAAGAGGCCAGGCTCCTGTGGGTTGAACTTACAGCATGTGGCTATAGAGGCCGGGCTGTTTGGCCGGATGGCGAAGAGTTTGACTTTGAATCCGATGAAGAACCTGATGATCTTCAGCTCTGGGCGCTCGGCGTTCTGGGTAAAATTGAACAAAAACAGGCGAGCTAACTCCCCCCACACTTATCCCGCTTTGTCCCTTTTTAGTTACCGCCTGCTAGTTTGAGTCCGTTTTTAATTACACAATTACAACAATTTGCCCTTGCATGATATAGCCAGTGGTTTACCG
>RFHI01000059.1 GCA_003696425.1 Candidatus Dadabacteria bacterium
CATCGCCTGAAAGCTATAGCGGCGCATTCTCGCGGCCAAGCGGAAGCGGCGCCCGCTTTCTGGGATTAAGCGGAAGTCCCGATTATCTGCCATCGCTTCCCGACGGTGACTTGACGCTTTTAAATACCAAGGCCAGCCGCTTTGCTGTCTTTGTCAGGCGGGTTGCAACACAGGTATTCAGCGAACTGAGGCAGTCAGGCTGGGAGCGCCTGAGTGCTGGAGACATTATGTCAATGCAGGGATTTTCAACGGTACGGGCTGTTATCTCAAAAGACGGAAAGCTGCTAAGAATCGAGCCACTTGAGTCCTCGGGCAGCAGCAGATTTGATTCTGTACTTTTTGAAGCAGCAAAGCGTGGAGCAGCAGATCCGCATCCGCCTGCTGCTGCAGCGGCGTCCGATGGCAATATCCATTTTATATTTAAAGCCCGCAGCTGGGTCAGGATTTATAGCGATCCACGCACAGGCGCACGCAACGAGAGACGCTGGCTTTTGCTTGCGACTGGTTTAGAATAGTCTAGTGATGCTACCTCTTAGCCTGTTTCCCAACGTGTCTGATACCGCTTTCCGTTCTGGTAACAATTATCTTTTAGCAGCCATTACACCAGGCTTCGTATTAATTTCTCACGATCCAGAAAAGCGCGCTGCATTTTATCAAATACCATCCTCATCTGGGGTGGAGTCAGAACGCCACGCTCAGTGATAATACCCTTACAGACATCAAGCGGGATTAAATCATGCGAAAAGACCTGCTTTTCATACTCAATCCCTGCACGCTCTTTTTTTCTGAGCTCGCTAAAGGCAGCATCAAAGCTGTCCTCCCAAAAACTCAGTTTATTGGTAGTAATTGCAAGATACACCGGCACCCTGGCTCGACTCAGCTGACACATTAGCGCTGACGACCCCGGCCCGACTATTAAATTGCCGTGACTATCCAGGGTAAGTGCTCCAAAAAGCGCAAAATCAAGTTCCTCAAGAACGTGAGAAAGTGAGTACTCTGAAACTACCTTAAATTTATAGCCACAGCGCTTAAGTGAAATCATAAGCCTGGTGGTTTTATTTTGATCCTGCTCCGCTACAATCACATCCGGCAGCTCTACTTTACCTACAGCATGTTCAAGAATAAACTTAAGCGTGCGGCTATGAGAGTGAAGCAGTATGGTCTGACCTCTGCTTAAAACCTCCGCCCCGGCTTCGCCGGCCCGGTCCATACGCGCCTTTTTCAATCGAAGCAGTGAATCAGTAAAATTACTTAGATCTAAAACCCCGGCATTCTCCTTTTCAGCCAGGAAAATAAGTGTTTTCTGCAGATCAAGAATCAAATTGGCCATACGCGGACGACAGGCTAAGAGAATATCATACAGATCTAAAAGTTCACGAATAAGAGCATAGCGGTTTGTGTCTCCACTGTAAGTCTGATAGGTGCGCTTTAGTGAACGCACAAACTCCTCACCGAGTTGATCCGCTCCACGCAGCCGATCGAGACTGACAAGCTGGCGGTTTAACACAGGCAATAACTTAACTTCCATCTGAGCACACTAAAGATAATACAAAAACACAATATAAGCAGTTGAAACCAGAAGAGTAATTACAGTTGCAGGAATTGAGTCCTTAAGAAAATCTTTAAATGTAATTGTCAGCCCTTTAGTTTTTGCAATTGCAACGCTTACTACGTTTGCCGAAGCACCAATTAGGGTTCCATTACCACCAAAACACGCTCCCAGTGCCAGCGCCCACCAGATCAGCTGGCTCTTAGGCTCATGTGAAAAAGCGCCACTTGAAAGCAGATCCTTTAAAACCGGAATCATTACAGCTACAAAGGGAATGTTATCAACTACGGCAGAAAACATCGCTGAAGCCCAAAGAACTATCAGCACCAGCAAGAGAAAATTATCAGTAATTGAAACCAGCGAGTGCGAGACAATCTTTAAAACTCCGGCGTGTTCCAGCGCCCCTACAATTACAAACAGCCCGGCAAAAAAAAGTAGCGTCGGCCACTCAACCTTTGCAATCAGATGATGAAGATTAAGCTCCTTATGAAATGCAATCAGCATCAGGACAGCTCCAGACAGTGCTACCACTGAAGGCTCAAGATGAGTAATATTGTGTGAGAAGAAAAACAGCAGCACCAGGCCAAAAATACTCAGACTTTTCACTGCATGACTCCTGGGGATTTTAAGTTCTTCAAGCTCACAGTACATATCTTCAAGCATAAGATTGCTCATAAAGAGCCATGAAAAACTGGAATTACGCGACTTAATAGTGCTCCGGTTTTTATAAAGTATATAGAGCATAACCAGTAGAGATGAGACCACTACCGGCAGCGTCAGATACTGAATAAAGGACATAAAGGTTAAATGCTCTACCTGTGAACCGATTATGATATTGGGCGGGTCTCCTATCATAGTAGCTGTGCCACCAATATTAGATAGAAAGATCACAGTCATAACAAACGGTGTGGCCGGAAGCCCGATGCCTTCTGTCAGGGTAATTACCAGCGGCACAATAATCAGCACGGTAGTCACATTGTCAAGAAAGGCTGAAAAAACCGCTGTCGATAAACCAAACAGAAAAAAGATAAGTACAGGATTCCCCTTAGTGAGCAAACCGAGTTTAAGCGCTGACCAGCGGAAGATCTGTACCTCAGAAAGCGTCTCCACAATCAGCATCATGCCCATAAGCAGGCAGATGGTATTAAAATCAACTGCGTCAACAGCTTCTTCAAATTCAATAAAACCGGTAGAGATTAAAAAAAGCGCGCCGAAGAGAGCTACCAGAGTTTTATCCAGTTTTTCAGTAATAATAGCCAGAAAAACCAGAGTGAACACCGATACAACAACAACTTGTTCAAACATCATTATCTGTGCTTACCAAAGCTATAACCGCCAGACAGACCCCGGGCAGCTGTCTACTGCAGCACTGAAGTCGACAGCTGCGTCATCTCCCCTGCTGTCCAAAGCGGTAAATTAAATTCAGAGAACGGAATAAGCGGAAGGGGCCATCACGACAATTAAATAACTGCGGATCCTGTAACTTGCCGCAACTGCTACCGTCTGGCCGCCACAACCTGAGTGCTATTTAATTAAAGCTATCTGATTTTGCAACAGTAACAGCGCTATTTTTTTAATAAATTTGTATTATTAGAGCTCCTTATAGCAGCCCCAGCATCGGGGCTTTGGCCTGTCCTAGCGCAGGCCCCAAAGAGCTCGCCATCCGCTCAACAGATATATAAACAGCTGTAATTTCAGTTAATTATCTCATTCCAGCAATAGACAAAACTCTCCATCCGCAATGCTACTGAATTACAGTAACTGCGCATAACATCAGGTGAGATTGATCTGCTAAACAGGCACCACGGAGTTGGCTGTCACAAAACAGTTCAGTCACATGAACGGCGTTAAAAAATTTATAGTATGGGCATAGCTGACATGCCTTTAAAGGTCACAAACCGGTTTAGTCAAATGAAAGGTTTTAAAGGCATACTGCATAATTTTATCAGACTGACCAGTTTATTACTGTTGATTCCACTTTCAGCTGCAGCTGAAAAGCGTGCGCCTATGTTTAACAATCAAAATCCAACCGATATTTTTGATTGCACTGTACTTGAAGGCCAGCAAGACACGGGCATAGAGTATTTCCCATCAAAATGTCAGCCAAAAGAGTTCATAGTCGAAGAAACCGGTCAAAAAGTCTCAAAAAACAGGGAAGCAGATCCAAAAAAAGAGCTGTTGAAAGCCCTGGGAAAACCCGATCCGGATGAGCTTAAAACAGCAGAAGATATTAAAGAAAAATTCGGCGATCCTAATGACCCCACACCAGTCTATGCTAAAACAGACGCTCCAGCACCTTTTCAGGCCATGATGGCAGCTATGGAGCTCGGCGATCAGAAACTGGCCTTCCAGTACGCCAAGCAGTACGCCCGCTATATGCGTGATTTTCAGAGCCGCACTAATGAAGTGTCCAGGATGATTGAAGTGGCGCTAATGAAGGCAGGCGTACGCCAGGATGTAAGCGATTCTCCACGCTACGATCCAATACGCTCGGCGATAGAGAGCGACAAAGAACAGAAAGAGATGGAAGAGCAGCATAAGGCCTTAATGAAAAAGCTGCCAAAGGATGCACGCGACATGATTAACAAGGCCAAAGAAGAGGTCGAAAAAGATTATGAGCCTGAAAAATCAGAAAATGAGGAGGCATTTGATGAGAACCTTGAGCGCCGCAAACTACGTGTTGAGCTGGCCCAAAAGCTACCGCGCGATCCAAAGGGCGAACTCAGCATTTACTTTTTCTTCCAGCCGCTTTCTAAAGAGGCGCTTAAGATGGGCCCGGAGATTGAAAAGCTTTACCAGCGCTCCAAGAGCGATCCCAGGCTAAAAATCATGGGCTTTACCATGACAACAGTTACTGAAGATAAGCTGACTCAGTTCAGAAACGCCACTGGCTCCTCTTTTCCGCTTATAAATAACGGCCAGCTGGCAAAATCACTTAAGCTGACTAAATCACCAACTACGGTAATTATGACTGACAATAGCGGACAAAGCGTGTTCGAAGAGGGCTACAGAAAGTTTTACTACCTGGACGAGGCTGTCAATATTATGCAGGGTAAATAAGGATTATAAATTTAATGTCACGGTTATAATTAAGCTGCCATAACATATAATGAGTAGCGGTACGTTATAACATATCAAAAGCAGAGGATATTTGTTGAATTAAAAATATGAATTAACCACTGGCTTTTAAGGTGTCTAAAGGAATTTTCTGAAATTGAGTATATAGAAAATGGTGTAACGCAATTAAATGTGATAGCTGGCGGGGCTGGGATGAACAGGGTTGAGTCATCCGGTAATACCTGCTGAAAAGCGCAACTAATGAAGAGGGAAGTGACTCTTCACAAAAAGTTATCCTGCGCTTAAGAGGTCCTTCTTATTAGATACAAATTTCGGGCGAAATAGTTCGTCCAGATGTTTAAGCAACAAATTGCAGCTGTGCAGGCCGTGCCGTTTTAGCTGTGCGTTAAGCACTGCGCGGATAACAGGCCTGTAAGGCTACTTTCTGTATGAAAAAATTTCAGGAGAAGCTGTAGCTCCTGCAAAGAGGTTTAACTAAGGTTGTTTATGGTAGCACAAAAAAGGCAACTGCAATGGTTAGTGATAGGGTTCATAGCAGTATTTTGTGCGACACCTGTCTGTGCTCAAACAGTTCCAAGTGGCGGCATCCAGGCACCTGTATTTATCAATCCAACAACTAATACACCTTACCAGGCTGATACACTGGTATTTGACATAGCAAAGGGCCAAACAGCTGCTACGATGAGATCGCCTGCTTCGCCTGTAACAGCCACCGGGGGCCAGGCAATAAATGTTAGGAGCAATTCTACTAATGACGATCCAAATGCCTTCTGCCCCATTGATAAGGCTACCGGCGAACGTACACATTGTGTAGAAGGCCAGGAAGAGCAGCTTAACAATTCAAAATCAACTAAACGAATAGAAGGAGCGGTGGTTGCAAAGGCTCCCCGCGCCGGACAGTATTATATGCTCGACGGCGCAATAACCGGCAACCAATTTTCTAATTCAATTGCCACCCGACTGTCAGTGCTATTTTCTACCTGGGGTCTTACAGAGCCAACACTGGGTGGATCCATTACCAATGCCAACCTGCTGGCAGCACTGCAACTGTCAAATATTTACTTATCAGAAGCTAACCTGCTTGAAAACGCTAAAGCCGTTCCACAGCTAAGAGAACTGATACTGGAGTCATACCAGGGCTGCATTAAAAATTTTATGAAGGACCGGGCTGGTGCTCCGGGCGAATTCCGTAACTGGGTACAGGCTCAATCCGAATGTCTTGGCGGTGAGGCTATTAACGCCGGAACACCCGGCATAATCAATCATGCCGAACAGCTTGCCCAATACAACGCCCCCAGCAACACCGGATACAAACTCTCTGATAATGAAAATCATGTACTGTCACTTGTATCAATGAAAACTGGCGGAAAGGCATTAAAACCAACTGATGTTGCTGTTACGCGTGGAACTGATCTGGGAGAAGAAATAAAACTTACCGATTGGCTCTTTAATCAGGAAATGCTTGGAACCTGGGTATCAATATTCGGAGCCGGTTTTAATTTAAAATCAATGTACCGCTTAAAGGAAAGCTTCCAGCTTCTTTACGGCGACAGAATATTAAGACTAAAACCAATCTGCCGTATGCCTGCCGGTCAAAGTATGCCTGAAATCACCATTTCAGATCCAACTACACCTGATCCTAACGATACTAAAACAATAAAATACTGTCCCCCCGAGTTTCGGGACCACCGCTTTGTAGAATCAGAAATCGAATACGTTGAGCCAAAAGCTCCTGGATCCTGGATAAAGCAGGGCTTCCCGCCAAATATTAAGGTTGGTTTCCACTGGTATAAAACAGAACTTGCCAAAAGTATTTACCGCTCTATTCACGATCAGCTAAAAGAGATGTGTAACTATTATAACGGCCGCTACTGGGACACTGCCAGTCAGAGCTATAAAAAACTCTCTGATAATGCCAAAGATCCTTATCTTCTCTACCACCCTGACAGAGAAGGCGCAAATGACGGTGATTTCTGGAGCAACTCGCGCTACTGGCCAAAGATGGTGCAAATGTCAACAGATACGCTGACCATGACACCAGCCCTGATGGACGGCTTCTTCTCTTATTTCCTTGATGAAGAAAACCCCAAAGAGAGACTGTCCACACCAGATCCCACCTGCGGTGAAATGGGAGATGCGCTCTGCTGCAACCGGCTTGAAGCAGATCCTACAAAAACATACGCACCTTCGGCGATAGAACACATTATGGCTGCGCAAAAAGACCCTTCAATGTCCTGTGCCGGTACTTACGTTGCTGTCGGGGGCAGCGGCTCAACAGCAGGAATTTGCCTCGATAAAATGATCAGCGAAAGACACCGCAAAGTGTTTGAGTTCTCAGTGGCCATGGCAGAGTCACAGATGCTGAATACCAATCTGGCCATGCTGGCGGTTATTAACAAACTTCTGCAGAGCGCTGACAAGGACACCAAATACGCTGAAGTAGCTAAAAAGGTTATTCTCTCTGTTTATAACAAAACTACCCTGGAAGAAATGGCGGCAGTTAAACAGCAGGTTGATAAGCGTCTGCGCGAAATAGCAAATGAAATTTATACAAAACTTGAAAATGAAACGGGCTCTACAGGGCTTCTCACAGCAACTTTTAAGAAAACCCGTGCCAATAGTCCGGTAGCAGCATTTACAAGATAGGTTTAATGAAAACAAGATGGTTTTAATAGATTTTTTTCAGCTGTATTTAAACACATTTTTTACCGACACAATTAATGCCGGCTGTGATTTGCTGGGACGGGCCTATATTACCTGCACCTGTAATATGCCTTTTCCGGGAGGTTTTGGCACCTGCCCCACGACAGCGTTTACCAAAATCGGGGCAGCCTTTGCCACCCAGGGCTACTGGGCGCAGGCTGATCTTTTGGACTACCTCTCACTTACCAGTTTTGGCGTCTGGGCGCCGCTTATATACATGCTGGCCTGGATTGGTGCGCTGGTAATGATTGCAATCGGACAGCCCCCCAGGCAGTATCTCTGGTTTGTAATAGGCCCTGCCATTTATCACTGGCTGATTGAAGACCGCACACCGGTTACGGGCGTTCAGTGGGCAGTTGGTTATGTTGACCAGGACCAGCGTGAAGTCTGGCGTCTGGCGGAAACAGGTCTTGCCAGTTCAAACCTGGCAAACCGGCTGATGTACCAGTGGCCACCTCAGGGATATGTAAAAGTTTTTTCTAATGCTGCACCTGTATTGGTTGGTAAATGGTCCGGCCCCTATGCACAGTATAAGTCCCCGCACGGTGACGACCGCCGGCCAACTGAAATTGCAGCAGTATCAACTGCCTTTCTCTGGTTTGATGAGCTTGTAAGTTCAACTGTACAGTGGGCTGTCACCTGGACCGGTATTACCCGTAACCGCGATGGATTTGTAGGCGGCCTGCTAGACTTCGGTACAAATTTAATTAATTTCAATTTCTTTGGCTTTTCACTCTCACTTGCTGATGCCAAGTGGTATCTCTTAACAGACCTTAAATGGGAGATGGTAGAGGATATCACCTCTGCCAAGCTTTCGAGTCCCACCATAAGAG
>RFHI01000060.1 GCA_003696425.1 Candidatus Dadabacteria bacterium
ACAACGCGTGGAAGCCCGTTTATCTTTATCAGTGAAAGATCCTGTCCGGGATGTTCCCTCTCGAGCACTTTATAAACCTCCCGGCTAACCAGAGTGGCAAGGTGGCTATAACGTCGTTGGGGTTCCTCAGAAAAACTCTCCAGGTAATGCTCTACAGATTCTTTAAGAGCCTCGTCGCTATAGAGTACGACCACAGTTTTTTTTAACTCATTATCACTTTTTAAATCAGAGGGTAAAAGTCCCGGTTTTGAAGAAAGCACCAGCAAAACTGCAGCTCCCGGCCTATCAAAAATCTCGGGCTCCCAAAGCGGCCCGTCGCGCTCGCTTTCACGCTCTCCTGTAATTAAATCTACCGGTGGAATAACAGCACCGGTTTCCGTACCATCCTGTTCAAGCCGCAGTATGCTTATGACGTTATTGTTACGGCCTCGAGCTATCTCACAAGAGCTTACATCAAAACGAAAATTGAAACCGGTCTGCCCACTGCGAACCGAATATGCTCCTAAATCTTCGTGCATTTCAAACGTACCGTCTCTTATAAGATCTCTTTCAGAGCCTTTCAGAGGCGGCCCTTCTGCTGTCAGCGCTACAAACTTATCAGCCAGAGATGGCCTCGAAATCCGGCCCATTAAACTCTCAAAAGTCAGAGTCCCGGAACCAAATGGAGAGGAGCGATCTTCAACGGCATCTTCACCGGAAGTCGGACCGCTATGATTTCTATCGTCGTGCACATAAACATTTTAGCGCAGGAGTAAAACTTAACATAGCGGGTATTTCCCCATACTAAAAAGGTGACTTTGTATAAAGGGTGTAGGGATAATTAGAACCCTGCCCCCCTTAATGGAGAACAGCTCTTCTGACAGGTTGAAGAAAGGTTTGCCTACACCGTACACAACGGAACTAACAGTTCCGCTATTTGTCTTTCGCGAGCTATGCCTTACTTTTTTTACCGAGGGACCTCCGAATACATCGCAACGTCTCCCTACTCAGATGATGTTCAGCCCCTTCTGCATCTATCTCGGCCTGTTTTTTTGTAACCCCCAGTGTCTGGAGAAACTCAACAAGCAAAGCGTGTCTCGACCTCGCAAACAGCGCCAGACGCCTTCCTTTAGCAGTCAGTAAGATCGGCTTTCGGGGTACCTTAGTCAGATATCCTTCTTTTTGCAGTCTGCGAACTGCCCTGAGCGCAGTCACATGTGAAACTCCGAGTTGTTCGGCGAGGTCGCGTATGCGTGCTTCACCCCGCGATTCTATTAACTCATAAATGAGCTCGGTATAATCTTCAGCAATTTCAGCGCTGTGATGCTCTCTGGTGGCATGAAAAGGCCCGGCTCGCTGTTCTTTGATTTTTTTAGTTCTTTTAGCCATTGGCAATCTTTACTTAATAACACCTGCTTACAGGCTGCTTGACATGTAGCAGGAGCTACATTAGGCTGCCTGTATATGTAGCATAGGCTACAACTGTTTTACAACAGCTTTGCTGGTTCAATCGTCATAAATGGCAGATAACGATTCAAAAAGAGAAGGATCGCTTCCCGAAGTAAACCAAAGCGTGCTGGTTGAGCGCGGGAGGTCACGTTTCCGACAGTGGCTCGCCGTAGCAGGGCCCGCACTCATGGTTTCCGTTGGTTATATGGATCCGGGAAACTGGGCAACTGATCTCGCCGCAGGCAGCAGATATAACTATACCCTGCTGTGGGTCCTGCTGATGTCCAATTTAATGGCAGTTTTGTTGCAGGCACTTTCGGCCCGTCTGGGCATTGTGAGACGAAGGGATCTAGCGCAGGCTTGTCGGGAAACATATCCAACTATAATTAATATTCCTCTCTATATCCTGGCTGAAGCTGCAGTAACAGCTACAGATCTGGCAGAAGTAATAGGCTCGGCCATTGCTCTGCAGCTACTCTTTGATATCCCGCTCTTATGGGGGGTGTTATTAACAGCCCTCGATGTTGTACTGCTGCTTCTTCTGACATCCTTCGGTATCAGGAAACTAGAAGCTGTCATTCTGGCACTTGTGCTTACAATCTGCGCAGCCTTTGCGGTTGAGATATATCTGGCACAACCTCAGTGGAGTCAAATTGCATACGGTTTTGTCCCGGCGATACCTGATAATCAGGCTCTTTATATTGCCATCGGAATTCTGGGCGCTACAGTCATGCCTCACAACCTTTACCTGCATTCCGCACTTGTTCAAACCAGAAAATATGGGAACACAAAAGAAGAGATCCGCAACAGTATTCGCCTTAATTTTCTGGACTCAGCGCTGTCCCTGAATTTTGCATTCCTGGTAAATGCAGCCATTTTAATCATGGCAGCTGCTGTATTCTATAGAAGCGGTATTACTGATGTCGCCGAAATTCAGGATGCTCACCGTCTTTTAGAGCCGCTGCTTGGCTCAAAAGTTGCCCCGCTGGCATTTGCAATTGCTCTTCTAGCAGCCGGTCAAAGCTCAACGATCACAGGGACACTGGCCGGACAGATAGTTATGGAAGGCTATTTAAACTTCCGCATTCGCCCCTGGCTGAGAAGACTGATTACCCGTGGACTGGCTATTGTTCCCGCAGTTTTGGCCATAATCTACTTTGGCGAATCTTCTACCGGAGAGCTTCTTATTCTCAGCCAGGTAATACTCTCTCTTCAGCTTCCCTTTGCTGTTATACCGCTTATTCATTTCGTCTCTAATAAAAAACTGATGGGAGAATTCGCCATCTCTGCGTTTCTCAAGGTTCTGGCGTGGATTACGGGTGGCACAATTATACTTTTAAATGTCTGGCTGGTTATTAGCGAAATGTCGGTATGGTCTGGTTCTGCTGCCAACACATCAATTTTACTTAAAACCCTCGTGATTACAGGCATATCGCTGGCATTAACTCTGCTCGGGGTTATAACATTTTTGCCGCTTATTCCAGCTGGTCGGAAGGGCACTCGGGAGGTAACTCTTCCTGTGATGCATCCGCCACTTCAGCTTGCACAGGATCTTAAGGTGCTTCCCCGTCACTATCAGAGAATTGCACTGTGTCTTGATTTTCATTTTCCTGAAAACAGGCTATTACAGGAAGCCTTAAGGCACGCAGACCCTGAAAAGAGTATTATTTATCTTATGCACGTAGTAGAAAGTGCCTCGGCACGGGCAGTTGGCCGGGCAGCTCAGGATCTGGAAACGACAAGTGACAGGGAGAGGCTCACTACTATCAGGGAGAGTCTGATTAAAGCAGGCTACAGGACAGAATTTATGCTCGGTAGCGGTAATGTTCTTACAGAACTGGAAAGAATGATTAAAGAGTCCGGAGCAGAACTGGTAATAGCCGGCACCCATGGACACTCCGGCGCAAAGGATCTCCTATATGGAAGCACGCTTGATACCCTGCGTCACAGAATTTCTGCCAGCATGCTGCTGGTACCGGCAGTCTGAGTGGTTAGTAAGTTGAATTCATTAACATTAATAATTAATTCAAGTTAGCTACAACCTTACCGATAGGAATATTAGAAGATAGAGCCGCCTGACAGCGTTAGCGGGCTTATAATGCCGGCATCTTACATGCCTGGAACGTTCAATCACATGCCGTTGCTATTAAGCCTGTAATGTTTATTCGGCGGTTCGCACAAGGAATTAACAGCCATTGACATCGTACTGAGTTCTCAGTCCCTGCCAGATGGTCAGCCAACAAGGAGGATTAATTATGGCAATCGAACCTGGAGCAGTAATAGCTGCCCACCATACTCATTCAACACAAACACCTGAGTCAGCAGAAGTAACTAAAGGTCCAGACGGTGATGGCGATGCGGATGACAGAGTTCAGGCTCCAACTGCACCGGCAAACAACCCTGTCAGAACCCCGGAACCCGGTAAAAATGATCTTGCGATCGCATAGGCATTTGTAAACAGTTCATTAACAACACCCGCCTGCTGAAAAGTTCCTGGTTTGCCGGTTAACAGCTAAGAGCATCCAGCTGGCGGGTTCTCTATAAAGAAAAAGGGAGACCCAAAAGTGGATCCAGGTTAAAGTAGCAGTTTAACGCTTAAAGCCTTCCGGTTAGCTTTTCCGCCGTAAAGACAATATAGCCGACACGGTTATCATGATGCCCGGACCAAACATAGAAATTGTAAGCAGTCAGGGCACTCCGTGGAAACTGTGTTCAATGCCGCAGATCCCCAGACTTGTAGAAATGAAAAACGCAGCGCGCAGGAACCGCCGGTACATAAGCACCTCCCGGCCTATGCAGCCCAACAACCCACAGGTGACCTGATCTAAAGGCTAACTCAAGCCCTGCACATGTTACCCGCTTTAAAATCCAACATCAGGGAAACCTCTACTCCAGTCTGCGGGCAAACCCCTTCAGCGATACAAGCACCTAAATATATTATGCTTATTTAATGTTTCAAAACTCTCCATGCGTCGCATAACAGCTGTAGGACTGAAAAGCGTAAAATTTTTACGTTTTCAGCCGGTTTTTGGTGCAGACCATTAAAACGTTAAAAGGGAGGTTAACATGTCATATCTTCATCTCAAGAGGACACTCATCTTAGCACTTATATCCACAGCTATTTCTCTAAACTATGCAAACGCCGCTGGTCCCGCC
>RFHI01000061.1 GCA_003696425.1 Candidatus Dadabacteria bacterium
CAGAGATACAAACTGTACCAGTATGATAAATAAGGCGTTAAGGGAATCTACCTCATAAACAATTCCAATTGGAGCCGGCCAGCCTCCCATCTGATAAGAAACAGGCCCGAAGGTGATTACCGACGTTGCCAGAAAAACGGATAAAATGCTTCCAAGTGCTGTTCCGGCAAACGCGATATAATAGACAAAGCCGGCTTTAAAGAGACTACAGATGCTGGCGGTAAATGCCGCCAACAGAGGAATAATAACTATTAATACAGGTAGAGCTGAGCTCTTCATTCTTCCAGTTTTCTTATGATTTCATCTTCTTCAATTGAGCCACAGCGATCATAAATTCTCTCCAGTAGCGCCAGTGCGACGCCAAGAGTGGCTACGCCTACTACAATTGCTGTAAGCATTAACACATGTGGGAGAGGGTTGTGATATAAGTCAGGGTTAATCTTTGTATGATCATGTTCGATTATTGGAATGGCTGCACCGCGTTTTACTCCACTTGCAATATAAAAGAAAATAATAGCGCTCTGAAAAATAGTCATGGCGATAAGCTTTTTCATAAGATTACGCTTACTGATCATACCCCAGAGGCCCAACATCATCAGAAATATAACCAGCAAGTAATAATACCTGGCTGTAAAGGTTTCCAGCATAAGCTTTTACTCCTAAAGTCCGCGCCTAAGCCTCCCACGAGTAGAAAGATCTGCATAAATTGAAAACATGATTGCCATGACTGTAAAGCCTACACCAATTTCAACTGCCAGTATTCCAAGTGAGCGTGCTTCAGCAGGAGAAACGGGCAGGATTTTGCTAAGTGCCGAATAATCGAGAAAATTTCCCCCGAGCAAAAGACAGATCAAGCCTACCAGTGAGTAAATAGTCACACCCAGGGCAGCAATGAACCTGTGAAGACGCGGGTAAAAAATTACGATAGCGATGTGCATATTATAGGCAAGCGCTATCAAGATGAAGCCCGCTCCTAAGATAACACCACCCTGAAAACCTCCGCCGGGACTGTGATGCCCGTGTGCAATAACATAAAGAGCAAAAAGCACTATAGCAGGGAAAAGAATTCTACAGGCGATTATAAGAATGGGGTTGCGGCGCACTAGACGGATTTTAAGTGAACGTTTTTTCATATAAGCTGTTTCACCAACTCTTAATAAGAGCAGGATGCTAATACCGGCGCAGAAAATCACAACAGTTTCGTACATAGTGTCGTAACCGCGGTAGTCAGCCAGAATGGCGCTGACAACGTTCGGAACTTCCATGTCATCAATTGCATGTTCAAGGTAGTACGGAGAGACGTGTCTGCTGGCCGGAGCATTGGGATCCGCCCAGCGGGGAAAATCCATTGTTCCCCACAGCAAAAGAGATCCAACTAACCCTACTATTAAAAGATTAAAAAACCTCAATCCCGACTCCTTCTGGTTGTATGTAGTAACGCAGCAATCAGTATTACAGTACTGACTCCTGCACCCACCGCAGCTTCGGTAAAAGCAACATCTATAGCTCCGAGTTCAGCCCACAACAGGCAGATCAAAAAGCTGTAGGCTGCAAGGATAATGACGCAAGCAAACAGATCTTTTACCTGGAGAGCGGCTATGCCACAGGCGATCAGAAAAATCGGGATAATAGTTCTAAATACCAGAATCATCCTCTTTCTCCTTCTGCCAGGGTTTCAGACCGGCAACATAAGCTGCATTAAGAAGGGCGTGTGAAGCGGTCGGACTTGCTACAGCAACAAAGGCTATTATTAAAAACAGCTTAAGAGTAACCTGAAGAGCATCTATTGAGCCCTTGTTAAGAACATAGATTGCAATAGCCAATATAAATAGAGCAGTTGATAAAGTATCACTTTTAGCCGACGCGTGGCTGCGACAGTAACAGTCGGGAAATCTTGAAACGCCAAGGAACACTCCCACAAAGAATATTACTCCGAAAATCATTAAGACAGCACACGTATAATTTAATATCATCTATTGTACTCCTTTTGATCAGCGGCCAGACCCAGGAGATCGGGCACAAGTGATCTGCGCCTCTGAATAAAACGCGCGCAGGCAAGTGAACTTATAAAATTAAGCAAGCTATACGTTAACGCCAGGTCTACGAACATACTTATCTGATCGCTCATAATGCCAATTAGCAACAGCAGAATAGTAGTTTTAGCGCCAATAACGTTGAGCCCAATCATTCGATCTATTACGGTTGGACCAGAAATAATACGATAGATCATTGGTACCATCAAAATCATTAGCACCAAAGCTACACTTCCAAAAAAGGTATTCATATTAAACCAATCTTTTTCTAAAAATTGCTGCAACCCGCTGTTCCATTTCTCCCGGCAAATCCCTGGCCATCTCGTCACTGATAGCATGTACAAGGAAGTGTTCGTCTTTCAATTCTACAACAACAGTACCAGGTGTAAGCGTAATAGAACTTGCAAGTATAAATCTCTCAAGTTCGGTCTCAAGAATGCTGTCAAATGCTACAAGGCGTGGGGCAAGAATTTCATAAACATTTTTACTGAAGGCTAACTTGAGCACATGAATATTTGCTTTAAAAATCTGAACAATAAGCCAGACAAGATAAAAACATAAGCGAACAGACTGCACCAGTCTGGCTGATATTCCGTCAGTACTTTGAAAAATTAAATTCCGACATGCTACTGCTGTAATCACTGATGCAATTATTCCCAGGACCAGGTGAAAAGTGTCAAACCTGCCGGAGAGAACAATCCACAGAAGAAAAAACAGTAGTGTGCTAAAACCTGTAAGTTTTACTGTTTTACGCGTCATAGGTTC
>RFHI01000002.1 GCA_003696425.1 Candidatus Dadabacteria bacterium
AAGAGTCAGCTTGTTAAAGAAGTTGACGCGCTCGGTGGTTTAATGGGTCGCGCAATTGATCTTACCGGCATTCAGTTTCGCACACTGAATATGCGTCGAGGTCCAGCCGTGCGGGCCACCAGAGCACAGGCTGATCGCGACAGTTATAAGTCTGCTGTCAGAAAACTACTTGAAAGTACACCAGGCGTATCAATACTTGAGGCAGAGGCAACGGGGTTTGTTTGTCAAAATGGTTCGGTTAAAGCTGTTAAGTTATCAAGCGGCGAGTCTATTAAGTGTGATGCTGCTGTTCTTACGAGCGGAACCTTCTTACGGGGCCTGATGCATACAGGCAGTCAGAAAATTGAAGGTGGCCGCGCCGGAGATCCTGCTGCTAATGCCTTAAGCAGTGCCCTAAAAGAACTTGGATTTAATCTGGGCCGGCTTAAAACCGGAACACCACCAAGAATAAGACGGGACAGTATAAATTATTCGTTACTTACAGAGCAGCCGGGAGAGAGCAACCCGCGCCCTTTTTCACTGATGACTGATTGTATTAAAAGGCCACAGATTTCATGCTGGATAACTCATACCAATAAGGCAGTTCATGAGATAATTGAGAAGAACAAAGAGCGCAGCCCTATGTTTAACGGGCAGATTAAATCCGGCGGCCCACGCTATTGCCCATCAATAGAGGATAAGGTTTTCAGGTTTCCTGAGAGAAATTCGCATACAGTTTTTCTTGAGCCGGAAGGTTATGAGTCCAATATAATATATCCCAATGGTATTTCTACATCTCTACCTGTTGATGTGCAGGAAGAGTTTATAAAGAAAATTCGCGGACTGGAAAAAGCTGTTATTTTAAAAGCTGGTTATGCCGTTGAGTATGATTTTGTTGACCCCAGAAACCTTAAGCCCACGCTTGAGACAAAAAGCATAGAAGGCCTTTATCTGGCCGGCCAGATAAACGGCACATCAGGATATGAAGAGGCCGCAGCGCAGGGTCTTATAGCCGGAGCAAATGCCGCATTAAAACTTTTTAACCGCAAACCGCTTATCTTAAGCCGCAGTGAAGCCTATATAGGAGTAATGATTGATGACCTTATAACCTGCGGGGTTGATGAGCCTTATCGCATGTTTACCTCAAGGGCCGAGTATCGTCTTATATTGCGCGAAGACAACGCCTGGCTAAGACTTACGCCACTTGGTATAGAAGCAGGTCTTATTGGGGAAAATTATCAAAAACGTTTTGATAAGCTGCATAAAGAGTATCAGCGATTAAGGAACTGGCTGTCGGATACGCGGGTAAAACCTGATAGTAAAACAAACACCTGGCTGGCTGGTTTGAATAGTGCGCCTCTAAAAGACAGCATTCCGCTTAATAAACTTGTACAGAGGCCGGAAATTTCGCTAGTTGAACTGATAAGGTTTTTAAGACCGACAGAGAATGTTTTAAGTGAACTTATCACTACACTTGAAACAGAATGTAAATTCAGCGGCTACTTAAAGCGTCAGGAGGATCAGGCCTTTAGGTTAAAAAAGATAGAAAACGAGATAATTCCCTTTGATTTCGATTATGATTCAATTACCAGCCTTAGAACAGAAGCACGCGAGAAATTTAAGCGCCTGCGGCCCCACTCCCTTGGTCAGGCCATGCGCATACCGGGAATTACACCGGCAGCAGTATCAATGCTGGCGATTTACCTTGAGCGCTATAGAGGCCAGAGCAGTAAAGCAGTAAATCCGGTATAGCAGTGTTAAATTTCTGTTAATTAAAGAGTCCAGCCTGTTAATATTCCGCGGGTTTTAAGTAAAATTCAGAAGAACCTGTTATTTTTACATTGGCTGGCAAATAGTGATAAATAGTTAGTCGTTAAAGGAGGTTTCTGTGTGCGGGAAAAGACCTGTAGGGATAGTCTTATATTTTGTTTGTTTAATCATTTTGGCTTTATCGCGGGTAGTTTTAGCCGAACCGCTGCGATTTGCAGTTACCGATATAGTTGGGCTTGAAGATCTGCAGCGTGAGTTTAGGGCTTTTCAGGACAAGCTTTCAGAGAAACTTGGACAGCCGGTCAAGCTTTTTCCGGTCTCAGGTCGCACGGTAGTAGTAGAAGCATTAAAATCTAAAAAGCTCGATCTGGTTTTAACAGGCCCGGCTGAATATGTAATGATTAGAAAAAAAACTGAGGCCGTCCCACTGGTGGGTTTTGCCAGGCCTGATTATTATTCGGTAATAGTAGTTCTTAGCGAGAGCAAAATCCACACGGTAAAAGATCTAAAGGGTAAGAAAGTAGCCTTCGGTGATGTTGGATCGACATCGTACCATCTGGCCCCTATGAAACTATTGGCTGATGCCGGGTTGGATCCGCGCCGTGATATTCAGGCATTGCATGTAAACCCACATGTTGGCTGGGAGGCTTTAAAAAGAGGGGATGTGGATGCAATGGGTATGAACCACCAGCGTTTTCTTGAGTGGCGTGCAAAAGAAAAAAAATTGCCTGCCGGTGCTTTTCGGGTGATAGCGCGCGGACCTGATCTTCCAAATGATGTTCTTATTGCCGGAAAACATTTATCCTTGGAGTTGAGAAAAAAGATCAAAAAAGTTTTTGTTCAGAACTCGGATGAGCTTATTAAGGCAGTGCTGGTAGGAAAGCGGAATAACAAGTACAGAGGAATGAGGTTTATAGGAGATATTTCTGACAGCGATTATGATTATATCCGTTCCATGTACACGGCTGCCGGATTTGGAGAGTTCGGGAAGGAGAGTAACAGCGGATGAGTGCAAAAGTTGCTTTAAAACAAAATCATATACAGCAGCATTTGGCTGTAAAGAGAGCCGATCTTAAAGTGTGTAACTTGAAAAAAAGTTTTTCCGGAAAAGAGATATTGCGGGATGTCTCTTTTAAAATATGTTCTGAGGAGGCAGTTTCGCTTATAGGAGCTAACGGCTCGGGCAAATCAACGTTAATCAGGTGCTGTTTGAGGTTAATAGAGCCTGATGGTGGACGGTTGGAATTTTTTGGCCAGGACTTAATGTTAGCAAACCAGAGAGGGCTTAGAAAGATTAGAAGTAAAGTAGGTTTTGTGTCACAGAAGCACAATCTTGTGCCTCGCCTGTCTGTCCTTAGCAATGTTCTGCACGGAGCGCTTGCTTACCAGAGAAGTCCGCGGCTCTGGTTCCAGGGGTTTGCGCCGTCGGTGTTGCGGGAAAAAGCCATGCACTGTCTGGAACTGGTAGGACTGCAGGATTTTGGGTCCAGACGAGCAGATCATCTTTCTGGCGGACAGTCGCAACGGGTAGCAATAGCACGTGCTCTTATGCAGCAGCCGGAATTTATCATTGCTGATGAACCCGTTGCCAGCCTCGATCCGCAGGCCGGAGACGAGGTAATGGAGCTTTTTGTTAGTCTGGTGCGAAAGGAGAAGATTACCTTGCTGTTTAGCTCGCATAATCTTGATCACGCTATAAAGTATTCCGACAGGATTTTGGGATTGCGAAATGGTGAAATTGAAATTGATACAGCCAGTAGTGGTCAGAGTGCCTTTACACTGAGGGGGTTCTATGAGTAGTGCTGAAGCTGTACCCGCACGTTTTGAAAGACCGTCTCTGGTGTCGCTAGCGTTTAGCATATTTGTTATCTGGTTTATACTTTACTCGCTTAAAGGTGCCGGGTTTTCTGTCAGTGCTTTTTTGGAGGGACTTCCCCGTATGGGTGAGCTTCTTGACGATATGTTTCCACCGGATGTGAGCCGCATATCTTCAATCTGGAAAGCACTGCTGGAAACTTTTCAGATGGCACTGGCAGGGACCGTTCTCGGGGTCTCGCTTAGCTTGCCTCTTGGAGTTTTAGCCAGCAGGACCCAGAGTCCGGGGAAAATAACTTATACGCTGGCACGTCTTCTGGTTTCTTTTTGCCGCACTGTTCCAAATCTTGTATGGGCGCTGTTTTTTGTTGCGACGGTAGGTCTTGGAACTTTTGCGGGAACCTTAACAATTATCGTTGATACTGTTGGGTTTTGCGGAAGATTTTTTGCTGAAGGAATAGAAGAAATCGATAGGGGACCGGAGGAAGCTTTAAAAGCTATTGGAGCAGGCCCTTTAGCAGTTCTCTGTTGTGCAGTTTTTCCACTAGCACTGCCATCGTTTGTTAATTCTGCGCTCTTTAGTTTAGAGAAGGCCGTAAGGTCCTCAGTAGTCCTTGGACTTGTAGGAGCCGGCGGAATTGGTGTGGAACTTAAGGTGGCCATGGACATGTTCCGCTACTCTGAGGCGGCAACAATAATACTCTCTATTTTTGTGCTGGTAATAGTTGTTGAGAGACTTAGCGCTGCAATACGGAAGCAGTTACTTTGATAATCTAGATTGCAACAATTAAGGAAGCATTTTTCAGGGGACCCTTCAGTCGTTTCTCCAGAGCGGCGGCGAGTTTTTTGAGAACTGTCAGAGCCTTTAGACCCTTCAATAGATTTATCCGCTGCAAACCTGCCGACCATTAAACACTAAAAATGTGTGTTCACGAAACGGGCTTTCAAGCAGACAAACCTACTGAGAGGGCCAGTAACAACAAGGCTCTTTACCAAACAAGGTATCCCTTTTTACACAAACTATGAAATAGCTTCTTTCGTCAAAAAACCATTTCTACCTTAGTGCTACACGTTGTCTGTGATGCTGGGAGTGTATTTGCATCCGTTTGCGCATCCTGCAGCAGTTTTTCAGCTTTTTTAACCAGCTTTCGCACCCGTCTTTTAATTCCTTTAGCAGACGTTTTATTAATAAGTTTCTGCGCTTTTTTAGCGAGAGCAACAAAACCAGATCCTTCAGTCAGGACTTCATTAACACTGGAGGATATATCAATACTGGTGCATTCAAGTGATTCTTCACAAGAAATAGTCTTAGAGGGATAGCTCCAGGTAGATGTCCATGCTGAAAGGTATAATGCATCGGCTTCTTTTCGGAGTGATCGCACGTCTCTTTTTTTACCGCCCGCTTTATTTAAAATGCGGGCCAGCCGCCGGACAGTGCGTTTCTGCTTTAAAGCATTGCCGTCGAGAGAAAGGAGTACGTCGGTGACATCTTTTTCCTCACAATTTACTTTAGTTGGCGGGACTTCTGATTTAACGCAGGCATCAATAATCAAATCCCTTACAGCTCCAGCCAGGTCCAGCGATGGATCGGTCGAAACGAATGCTGTTCCTCCAGTGGCAGTAGCTATGTCCTGGCCTAATGTAATTACACACTGGCTTGAGCCGGTTCCACTGATTGGCGAGACAAAAACATTGTTGGCTAAAGCCAGTGTAATTGCATTATTAATAGCATCTCTATCCTCACCCGGATCGTCACAGGAATCACCGTCGCAGGCTCCCTCGTCACTGATTGGCACAATTACCCTAACAGCATCTGGGGTCCAGGGGAATCTGCTTGCAACAATTGAAATAGCTTCACCCCACGATTCACTGTCATCAAGTATAGTGCCGCAGGCTCCACCATTTCCTGGGACAGAGTCTCCCAGCATATTTTCTACATCATCAGTAAGGCAGGGAAAGTCAGAACCCCCTGTATTAGTAATGCCGAGCAGGAACGTCTTTGAGACCAGGCCGAGTCCAAGCAGTTCTGACTGGACAGATGAAATAGAATTACACAAAGCCTGGGCTTCATCGTCCATTGAGCCTGATGTATCAACCGTAAAAACTACATCAACAGGTGGGCAAACAAGGTCTCCAGATGACTGAGCCATAACCGTTGATGGCCAAATTAAGACCACCAAATAGAATAGTGCTAAAACTCTTATAATTTGAGCTGGTTGTTTATACCCAGATATCATAGCAGACCTCCTAACAAATAATAATCTTAAGAATCTAAGTACGATAGTGCGTGCCCCCTTCAGTTATCAGTAAGACCCAACTGAATTTGATAGGCACTTATCAATACGGGCTTATATTATATTTGAGTCTAGAAGTCATCTATTAATTGACCCGGTAACAACCTAATGAAATTAATAATTATCCTGCTAATCAGGTTTAGGTGGAATAATGTGGACAGAATTCTTCCAGTATGCTTTTACACAGGGGGAGGGTCCGCCAGTGCAGTTTATAAAACTTTGTATCGTTTTTTTATCGCTCCTCGGTTAACCCGCTGAAATTACCATTTCAATTTCAAAACGTTAGCTGAGAAAACTGGCCTTCTTGCAACTTATTGAAATTTCTGTATTCTGTAGCGCGTCTTTTATAGCGTATTTTCAAGGGCTTGCGTTAGAAGCCCGCGGCAATTTAACCAGTTGATTTATTTGTATAAATGGCAAAAACAGCGCTGGTCATAGTTGAGTCACCCACCAAGGCCAGGACTATAGAGAAATTTCTCGGCAAGGACTTTAATGTAAAGGCCTCATATGGTCATGTGCGTGATCTGCCAAATAATGCCAGTGAGATTCCCGAGAAGGTAAAAGGTGAAAAGTGGGCCCGTATCGGAGTCAATATAGAAAAGGACTTTGAACCACTCTATATTATTCCGCCCGGGAAAAAGAAACATGTAAAAGAACTTAAAGATGCTCTTAAAGGCGCCGCTGAACTTCTGCTGGCAACTGATGAAGATCGTGAGGGGGAGTCGATTAGCTGGCACCTGCTTGAAGTACTTAAACCTAAAATTCCGGTTAAAAGACTTGTCTTTCATGAGATTACCAAAGAGGCAATTCAGCATTCTCTTGATACCGCCCGCGATGTTAACCAGAATCTTGTAAGGGCACAGGAAACCAGAAGAATAGTTGACAGACTTTATGGCTATACAGTCAGCCCGCTTCTCTGGCGTAAGATGGCACCGCGGCTTAGTGCCGGCCGGGTACAGAGTGTGGCAATGAAAATCCTGGTTGAAAGGGAGCTTGAGCGAATTAAGTTTAAACGGGCTGTTTATTGGGATCTTAAGGGAGTTTTCAGAAAGGAGAGTGCTAAAAACGCTGCCGGAGAATTTGAAGCAGTTCTGACTCACGTTGACGGAAAACGTGTTGCAACAGGTAAAGATTTTGAGCCATACACCTGAAAACTCAGAAACCCGGAAGGCGTTGCTTTTCTGGATAAAGAAGCTGCCGAAAAACTTAAAAGTTCACTACTTAAAAACGGCGCAGAAGTTGTAAACGTTGAAGAAAAGCCCTATACAACCAAACCGGCTGCTCCTTTCGTAACCAGCACCTTGCAGCAGGAGGCCAACCGCAAACTGAGCTTTTCAGCCCGCCGCACAATGCAGGTAGCACAGATGCTCTATGAAAACGGGCTTATTACCTATATGCGAACTGATTCCACTACCCTTTCTGATGAAGCAATCAATATGTCGCGGGCCTTAATTGAGCGTGAATACGGCAAAGATTATCTGCCTGAAAAGCCACGAACTTATCAGACCAAGGTTAAAAACGCCCAGGAGGCGCACGAGGCAATCAGGCCGGCTGGAACTGAGTTTGTGCATCCATCAGAAGTAAAAGCAAAATTCGGAATAGAGGCTTTTAAGCTTTATGACCTTATCTGGAAACGCACGGTTGCCTCCCAGATGAAAGATGCCAGGGGAACGCGAATCGCAATTGAGCTTAAGTGCCAGAATGCAAGGTTTCGTGCTGCAGGAAAGACAATTGAATTTCCAGGGTTTTTAAGGGCATACGTGGAAGGCTCGGATGATCCGGAAGCAGACCTGGCAGACCAGGAAAAGACTCTGCCAAAGGTTAAAAAAGGAGAAAAGCTTGAAATTAAATCACTTGAAGCCTTAGAGCATGAAACCCAGCCGCCGGCGCGCTTTACAGAAGGCAGTCTGATTAAAGAACTAGAGCGTCTTGGAATAGGGCGTCCCAGTACCTGGGCTACTATTGTGGACGTGATCCTGGCGCGTGGCTACGCCTTTAAACGCGGCAATGCTCTCGTTCCAACTTTTCTCGCACGTGCGCTTACTAATCTGATGCAGCACCACTTTACCAAGTTAATGGATTATAAATTTACTGCCCAGCTTGAAGACGATCTGGATGCCATTGCCCGCGGTGAAGCTGACAGTCTGGCCTATCTTAAAAAGTTTTATTTTGGTAACAGCCACCCCGGCCTTGAACAGCTGGTTGAACGTGGTATTGAGGAAATCGATCCGCGGGAAGTTTGTGGAGTACCGATTGGAAAAACCGAAGATGGAAAATTAATAGAGGTAAGAATTGGCAGGTACGGCCCGTTTGTAACTGACGGCGAAAATCGTGCAAGCCTACCTGATATGGTAGCGCCTGATGAGATGACTGTAGAGTATGCCCGCGAACTGTTGGAAACTGCTGCGCGCGGGCCGGAGTCGCTTGGAAACGATCCCGCAACAGGCAAGCCGGTTTATCTTAAAACCGGAAGGTTTGGCCCTTATGTACAGCTTGGGGATGTGGAAGAGGGCGGTCCCAAACCGAAAATGGTCTCGCTGCTTCCGGGTATGGAGCCGGCAGATGTAAACTTTGAAATTGCGCTTAAGCTTCTGGAGCTTCCAAAGGTAATAGGTAAAAACCCTGAAAACGGGGAAGACATTACGGTAGCTAACGGTCGTTACGGGCCGTATTTAAAGTGTGGCGATGAAACCCGCAGCATTCCAACCGATGAAATATCACCGCTTGAGATTACAGTTGAACAGGCGCTTGAACTCTTAAAACAGCCGCGACGCGGAAGACGGGCAGCACAGCCTAAAAAGCTTAAAGTTATCGGAAAGCACCCTGTGTCGGAGGAGGAAATTACTTTACGCTCCGGCCGTTACGGGCCGTATGTTACAGACGGGAAAATCAACGCATCTGTTCCCAAAGGCGTTGATCCGGAGAGTGTTACAATTGATATGGCTGTTAATCTCCTTGAAGCCCGCGCTGCCCGGATTGCTGCAAAAGAAGGCGGCAAGAGCTCAGCAAAAAAAACAAAAGCTAAGACAAAGAGCAAGTCAAAGTCTAAATCAAAAACCAAATCAAAATCAAAGGCTAAAAGCAAGACAAAAAGCAAGGCAAAAGCAAAGACATCGAAGTGATTTAACAGATCAGGTTTATTCTCCTGCCTGGTCAGGCTTTTTTATCTCCAGCAGTATTATTTCCAGAATTACTTCCATACCTGCCAATTCGTGGTTGGCATCTATAGTCACATTTTCGTCTGTGACCTCTACGACTTTAGCTCTGGCTGTTTCTCCCCCGCTGCCGGTTATATCCAAAATAACGCCGGGACGGAACATGATATTATCAGGAAGATTTTTACGCGGAATTTCCGTAACAAGATAAGGGCTTGGTTTACCGTAAGCCTCTTCCGGCTTTAAAGTCTTAGAGCGTTTTTCCCCAACGCGCATACCGGTTACAAGCGAATGCATACCGGGAATAAGCTCAGGATCTCCAACTACAAATTCAAAAGGGTCTTTGTCTCCAGTAGTATCGTAAACAGAGCCGTCGGAAAGTCTTACAGTATAATATACTCTTACACGGTCATCTTTTTGCGCTGTTGTCATGCAGTTACTCCCCTTGAACCACAGTTCACTGTAAGTATAATAAAATCAAGAGATTAAGAGCAAATAAAACCTGTCCCGGCGGGTCACTAATTCTCAAATTTCATGCATAACATTTAAGAAGTTAAAGCTGTGTCTGGTAAAGGCGTAATAGCCGGATTCTTGTATCTGTAATCTGAGGCGCAAGAGAGGCAGGAAGTCCGTTAACAATCTGATTTTATAAATTAATATGGCCAATAATCCTGTAATTAAAGACAACCAAAAAAGAGAGCAGGTCCAGCAGTCAGGCACAGAACATCGCCGCAGCAGTGAGACGGCAAGGGCAGCCAATTCCAGGACCGAGCATCATGAAACTTTCAGTCAGCGTGAAAGGGCGCATGACAGGCGTGAAGCCACAGAGATTAACTTTTCAACTCAGGTGGTGCAGCGCGATACCCTTACCAACAAAGCTGCCAGGACAACATCTTCCGGCAATTCAGCAGCGCGGAGCAACGAACAGGCCCACCAGGCCCGGGAGGCCGCACAGGATCTTGAACACGGCAGCAAAACGCGTAAGCGCAGAAAGAGGAGCAGAGCAAGTGTTACTTTTGCTACAAGAACCGTTCAGGTTTCAGCCGAGGTGTTGGAGCAGATTGAAGATCTGCTTGAAAGAAAAGGTGAAGGCCGAAGCGGTTACGATATATCAGGCCCTGAACTTCAAAATATAGCAAAAGAGCTGCTTACTGATCTTAAGGGGTCAAACCTGCTTTCAATCAGCCAGGGAGATCTCTCAGAGATTGGGGCAATAAAAGATGCAGTAAAAGAGCTTATTAAGGAAAACTTTTACGGAAGCGGTAAAGAAGAACTGATCGAAGCGCTTGGTGATGAAATAGCTGCCAACCTGGTGTATCAGGCAGTCGAACAGGCTCTGTCAAAGGATATAGTCGATAAACAGTTACTTTTTGAGGCTTTAAGAGCTGCTGACCTTAAAACAATCTCCAGAATTGAAGAGCTTTACCAGGCCGAACACGGCCACGCGCTGCTAATGGAACTTAATAATCTTTTAGATGATACAGAGGAGCAGGCACTGCAAGAGCTTCTTAGAGACCAGGACGCCCGCTTTGACGCGCTAAGCATTTCAGAGGCGCTTAATAAGAAGCCGCCCGATGCTGATGCTGTTATCAGGCTGTATATGAACCGCAGCACTGAAGAAATTAAGGCCTTTGAGCAGGCCTTTAACGAGATAAACCGCGATTTGGTTGGAATCAATGCTGCTTTAAAATTAAACCTCTCCGAAAACCAGTATGCTTTAATAGAAGCACTGCGAAGTGCTGATAAAAGCTCTCTTGACGTTATCAGGTGGTACCAGGAACTTCAAAACGGGGAGCAGAGCTCACGCGCTTTTGTTGAATACTATGAATCATTAAGTCAGGAGGAGCGTAAATCATTTGCTGACAGGTACTTTCAGCTTTTTCAGCATGCAGACAAATCAATACTGGATTTTGTTTCTGAAACTGAGCGTGAATACCTTCTGGCCCTAAGGGACAACAATCAGCAAAAAATTGCGCTCTACGGTCTGCGTCTCTCGGTAGATTATGGGGAGTCTGTTACAGATGCCTGGATGATCTTGCACGGAAAAGATCCAGAAGAGATATCAAAGATACTGGACGAATATAAAAGAACCTTTGGTACAGGTTTTATTGAACAGGCCAGGGCGATTTATGGGCCGGGAGCAGAGGGGCAAAAAGTAAAGGATCTGCTTGAGACATTAACACAAACTGGTGGGCTAACGCAGGAGCAGGTATCTGTTCTGCTTACCCATGCAGTTCGTGAATACGCAGTTAAAAAGGGCACCTTACTCGGTTCGGAAGAAACCAGAGAGCGTGAGCTGAAAATTCTTGAAACTAACTTCGCACGCTTTCAGGAGAGTATGGCCGATCTTTATGAAGCGGTGCCGGATCTTCGGGTTCAGGTTGAAAAGGCCATTGAAACCCAGACTGCCCAGATAAGAAGTGGTGCCATCATTGCAACAGTAGACAAACTGGGGCGCGAAATAGGTATTGAGACCGAGCTGGCTGAGCGTGGTGATGCTCAGGCCGCATATCGTCTTGAAGTGTTAAAGCGAAACTTTGCCGCTTTTCTGGATAGAAACGAAAGCTTTATTTCGGGTTCACAGGGATTTATGGATCAGCTTGATGCCCGAATGGAACAGGCTGTCGAAAACGGAAGACTGTCTGCTGTACGCGCCCGTGGTCTCGCAGTTGAAATGCATACCAAACTTTTTAGCGCGATATCGGACCGTGATGGTTTTATCCGCAAGCTTGAATCCCTTAGCCCGGAAGATAGAGAGCTTATAATGCGTGCTTATCAGGCTGAATATCACGAAAAGGTTACAGAGAACGAAAAGTACGAAAAAAAACTTAAAGGATTTGAGCGCGAGCACTTTGAAAACCTGATAAGTAACAACGAGGTACGGCTGCTTTCTGATATGCTCTATCGGGCAGTTAAGGATAAGGCTGATGTTGCAACGCTTCAACAGATCTTTGCTTATTATCCCGATGAACTCCTGGAGCAGGCAGTAGCTGATTTTAACCAGAGGTTTGCGCCGAATATAACAGAGGTTGTAACGACAGGGTATGGCGAGTGGACGGCAAGCGAGGTTAAATATTTTGAAAATTTTGATGACGTGCTGAAGTACAAGCTTGGTAGAGAGGGCTATCGCGAGTTTCAGGCAACCAGGCTGCACGGGCCGCTTTATGCTGAAGTGGTAGCTTTTGACCGTGCTTTAAAAGATAAAGACATGGACGGCATTAAGCGCGGACTTATGCAGTTTGGGCATCAGCAGGAGTTTAGAGAGCTTTTAGCTGCAAGGCGCGGGATTGACCTTGAAACGCTCGAAGCGCAGTTAACCTCTTCGAATCCGGGACTCGATAGTGAAGCCATCCACCGCAAGGCCCTTTCAGAGGCTTTAAACGGGATGCTTCGCGAGAAGCTAAAGGGTGAAGACCTGGCGATGGTGCTGGCACTTGCAGAAGGCGATCGCGTGGGTGCCTTTGTGCATGAACTGCTTGGAACCAGGAAACGCTTTTGGAGGGACGACAATAACCGCGCAAAAGAGCTGATCTTAAGCCTGCGTGACGGCGTTGATGCGCAGGGAAATCTGCTTGACAGGAGCGCTATTCGCCAGGCTGTAATGGAGCGTTTTCAGAAAGAAGCTCCCGGGGGAGTAAGCCTTACAGAGTGGATTGAAGATCACTTTAAAGGAGCCGAAAGACAGGTTTTAGTTTCGGTGGTGGAAAATGGAGCAGTTGAGGATGCCTATCTTTTAATTGCCGCCCAGCAGGGTTTTGGAAAAACCGATGTTGATCTTATTAAAGAAGTCCTTGCTGATAAAACCAGGACAGAAATTTTAGAGATCGAAAAGCGATACGTTGAACTGAAAAGGGAAGAAAACCCATTTTACACCGGCTCGCTTGAAGGCGATCTTAAAAAGGAGCTTTCAGGAGATGATGATTTCCAGGTTGTAAGCTTATTGTTGCGTGGAAGACTTGACCTGGAGAATCCCGATCTGCCGCCTGGCGTTACCCTGGCAGAAGAGATAATGACTCGCGCCGAGCTCTTAAGACACCATACTGAGAGCGGCTTTTTCCAGGGGGTGGATCACCTCTTCTATACTGACGACGGAAAGGAACGGGGATTTGTGCAGACCGCCCGTACAAATTTTATGGGTGCCCCTGTCTGGCTTGGAGCTAAAGGTCTTCACATGCTTCTGGGAGGTGCCGGATCGCGTGACAAGGCCAACGAGGATTACGAGAAGTTAAAAGAGTATTATGAAAAGATGGATCAAAACGATCCTGCCCAGGTAGCCGAACTTTTCCGGCTTGCCCAGTCAAGCTCAGGGAGTCTTAACGCTTACGGTGGATACCTTTCAACCGTAACCAGTGAAACCGCTGGAGTAGTGCGAACAGCAGCAGTAGTAGGCGTTGTTACAGCTACGACTATTGCAAGCTATGGAGCAGCAAGCGGACTTTGGGCCGGAGCTGGCGGGTTGTGGGCAGCTGGGGGAGCTACTGCCATAGCGGGACTGGGGAGTGATCTGTTCATTAAGAAAGGTCTGATTGGCGATGCTTACGGTGGCGAAGAAATTTGGGTTGATACAGGTCTTGCCGCACTTGATGGCGCAACAATTGTCCCCGGTGCTCTGATTGGCCGCTATGCCAGCCACGGCATTGCCAGAGGGCTGGTCAGGATAGGAATAAGTGCGCGCGCCGGAGGAGCACTTGCAGGCGAAGCGCTTGAAGCTGAAGTGGCCCTTACTATGCGGAGTCTTCAGCAGAGCAGCAGGCTTTACAGAATTGGAACTTCCGTTGTGGACGGGGTGTTTGACGGTTTTGCCAGTGGCGCCATTATGGAAGGTACGCGTGCCTCGATTTACTACGACTGGAAACAGTACGGGGTACTTTCAGGGGTAGAAGAAGTTTTTAAGGCGTCGCTTGAAGGTGGAAAGTACGGCGCCATGTTCGGCGCAGCCTTTGGAGGAACGTTTGCGGTTGCAGGCGAACTTCCCGGCATGGCAAGATCTGCCGGACGAAGTGTTAAAGATGGTGCAAAGCGGGTATTTAGAGGAAGCAAAAATTCAACCCAGCCGGAGTTAAAGCTGGTTGAGCCGCTCGCAGCTTCGGAGGCTGCAGCAGGATCTCCTTCTAATGAGAGTGTTGTTACTTTAGAAAGGAACGCTCCAGGCCGGGAGACTCGCCCTTCCCGTGTTACCGCTGAAACACATGCTGCGACAGCAGAGCAGGGTAATATAACTTCGATTGAGTCTTTGCAGGAAAAATACGGGGCTCGGCCGGATGGAACAAAGAATCCGGGCGGCCGGCTCGCTGAAACTATAGAATTTCCGGGCACAACCCGCAGCTCTGCTGCGTTACAGCATGCCCCCAGTACTGTCCCTGAGCCTGTAGTAGAGCTTAAGCTAAGGCCGGCTGAGGCTCGAGATCCGGGCATGCATTATGTAGATATGGTTGCAGGAGATAGTGCTATTCCAGCTGGAGATCGAGCGGCAGAACTTGAGCGATTTGTGTTAAACCAGAAGTCCAGTCTCGCTCAAGCAGCTAATAAAGGTGATAGAAATGCAATTATTAATCGAATTAAACATGCCGAAGAGAGAATTGCAGATTTAACAGGAATACAACCCTCAGCCGCATCTGAATCTGTCGAAACATCAGGGCGGCACGTATCCGAATCTGGAGGTGAAGCGTCTGAAAAAGTGCCTTCATCCGGTAGTGACCGGCAGGCTGTTGACGATTTTCTTGCTGACTTGTTTTCAGAGAGTAATTCCGCTGGCGGCTCTGATGTAGCGTCAGGAGCTGGAAGATCTGCACCAACGGATGGCCGGCCCGTAACCCGCGGTTCTGCTCAAAATTCCCCAGATGGCAGCGGTTTGGCCGGCAGATCAGGGGGCACTGCTCAGAGTTCCCCTCCGTCAGGTAATAGGCGGACTGTAGAGAGCTTTCTTAATAGTCTTTATCCCGAAAGCAATCCTTCTGGATTTAAAGCCATGCATACTTCTGAAGAAGCTGGTGGCGGAGCGAGGATTGAAACTCCCGGAAATGATGCTGTTGATACTCCAAATAGAGGATCTGCCGAACCCGAACTACAACCTGCCCCCGAAACTCAACCGGAAACTGCTACAGCAGTCATGGATGTTCCGGCAGAAAAAGATATCTTTGATATTGATCAGCTTATTGATGATGTTAACCGTGAATTCGGTACAGAGATTAAACTCTCAAACGAGCCGCAGTCTCCAAAAGAGATGGTTGATAGTTTTATTAAGGAGCTTGAAGCGGAGCAGAAAAGTGCAAGAGATGCAGTAGAAGAGCTAATTTCCACTACTGCAGCCGACAGGCAGGCAGTTGAAGATTTGATCAGAAGCACATCAAAACCTGAAGCTGGAGCTTCCACTGAAAATAGAGTTTCAAACCCGCAAAGAACTGAACCACAAAGAAGGGTAGAGCCGGAACCGTTTAAAGAAGTAGAAAACGAATTTGAAGTTGACGGTAATACCGTAAGAATCGTAGAGCCTGAAGAAGTTCCGGACAATATACCCTCGGAGATGCCTGAAAAAACTGAGCTGGAGGTGGTTGAACCTGAACCGAAAGTTAAGCCTGAGGGTGAGACAGCCGGAAAGCCTTTTCATGATGCCTATGCCAAGCCGCATCCTGATCCTCAGCCACATCCTGACCCAATGGGAGAGCCTAAGCCCTACCCGCAGCCCGAAGCGCTTGCGCTTGAGCAGCTTAAGGAAACCTATGAGCCGACTCGCAGTAAGCTTAAACTGAAAGCCCGGGAGGGCTCAGGTGGAGCTGGTCAAAAATCTGAAAATAAAAATAAAGGCTGGCGCCTGGTTAGAGAGTATTACAAGAAAAAACGCCAGCATGAAAACGTTATCCGGCCAGAGGAACTGGTTGGCCGAAACCGGCTTAAACATGTCAAGTTTGCTCACCACTATAATGACGAGTTCAGCCCGGAGTATATCTCTCTTCTGGTAAGAGAAGAGGTTTTTTAGCCCGCCTGCCGGCTGTAAGTTTAAAACTGGCTCCAAAGATACTGGTTTGTCACCTCATGGTGATGCAGAATCTCTGCCGATTTAATAAGCGTTCCTAGCTCGCGCGGACAGCGGTGCGCTGAGGCCTGCTTCCTGCTATAGTACTTCTCTTTTGTATCCGGTCCAAGGATTTCAGTCATAAAATCACTGGACTTAAAAAGCCGCATAGCATCATAAACATTTCCCGGAAGAAAACGGGTCCTGGTCCGTCTGGTCTCTGATGTAATCTGCTCGGTCATGGGGCCCTCAAGACCCGTTCTGAGCAGTGTATAAAAAGCAAGATAAGGATTGGCATCAGGAGCAACTGTACGCACTTCTATCCGGGCTGACTTTTCGTTAGCCAGCGGAATTCTGATCATCGAAGTCCTGTCAACTGCTGAAGATTTTATCTGGTTAGGTGCTTCGTAGTTGGGATCGAGTCTGCGGTAGGCATTAACACTGGAATTAAGCGTAAGGCAGATATCGTTTGCGTTATTAAGAATTCTATCTACAAAATTCCAGGCGAGCTCAGAGAGACCGTCTTCACCGGAGGCATCATAAAAAAGATTCTTGCCGTCTCGGCTAAGCGACATATTGCAGTGCATCCCGCTTCCGTTAATGCCCGATACCGGTTTCGGCAGGAAACTTGCCGTAAGCCCCATATTAGCTGCAATCTGGCGGGCCAGAAGTTTATAGAGCTGAAGCTGATCAGCAGCCAAAAGCGCATCACAATACGAGTAATTTAACTCAAACTGGGAGGGCGCAACTTCAGGGTGATCCTTTTCATTCTCAAAAGCCATTGCCCGCTGGGCTTCTGCAAATGAATCTATAAAGAGCTTAAGGGGATCTTTGGGAAGCGAATTAAAGTATCCACCCTTGGAGACAAGCGTAAAGCCGTCGCGCGAATTGTAGTTCTGCTCGGCGTTAAGCCCGGCAAAGAGAAATCCCTCACATTCAACCGATATATTAGCGGTTGTGCCGTCAGTCTGATACATTCTGTCAAGATACGACTTTAAAACTCCCCTTAGATCAGACGGGTAGGGACTGCCATCACGATCATATATTAACCCAAATACAGTGACCTTACCGGGGCCGAAAATATCAGCAGGCAGCCAGCGAAAAGTTCCCCAGTCAACCACGAGCCGTAAGTCGGATTCACTAACCTGGGTAAAGCCGCGAATTGAAGATCCGTCAAAGGTCAGGTTGTCATACGATTTCAGTAAAAACTTCTTATCATAATCGAGCATATGCAGCCGGCCTTCGATGTCAGAAAAACAGACCGTTACAGCTTTTATGCGTTTTTCTTCATTTAAGTACTTAATGTAGTGGTCTCTTAGCTGTTCCTCTCCGACTCTGTTTGTAACTTTCTCTTTTGCTTCAAGATTTAGCTCTTCAAGTTCGTCATAGGGGATTTCAAGAAAATTTTTAAGTGATTCCGGTGACATAAAAGCTCCTATCAATTAACCATGTGTTTAACTTTATTATCGCAAGATTTAAGTTAAATGTATAGTGATTTATGTTAAATTTGTAAAGATTTATCCTAAATTCTATAATTTTTATGTTAAATTAGTGTTTTTTAACTGGTTGGGCTATCTATTCGAGAGGGCCAGTGGCAGCCTGGCAGGCCAGCTCTGCCCAGTCAAAGGTAAGCTTTTCTCTCCGTTCTGAACAAAGCAGTGCTGTTCGCTTTAGCATCAGCGAGTCTTTAGAGAGGCGCTTTAGCATCAGCGCCAGAGAGTCCGGATCGTCGAGTGCAAAAAGTAGCTCATCTTCCTCCAAAAGCTCGCGATGCTCGGGAATGTCACTTGCTATTACAGGAACTCCTCTTCCAAGCGCCTCCATAATTATATTTGGAACCCCTTCATGCAGCGAAGGATGTACAAGTAGAGAAGTTTTATTCCAGATCGGCTCCAGGTTATCACACCAGCCGGTAAAATAAAT